>JAUVXQ010000116.1 GCA_030603505.1 Candidatus Heimdallarchaeota archaeon
CTTTACTATAAACTATCTGGGACCTCGTGTCTTTTAAGAATTTCGATTAACCAATTAACAAAAGGTTGCCTGAAAGCATCAATTGTTGGGTAAATGTCTTCAATACTATCTTTGGCTGATCCAGTAGCATTATAAGCAACAATACTTTTTAACGCAGATATTTCTACGTAGGGCATCTTAAAATCCTGCTTCTTAGATAGTTTTTTAGCAAAACTAACTGCTTCCTCTATATCAACTTGATTTTGGTTATCTCGTCTTAAATCAGATTTGTTACCACATATTAGAATGGGAATATTTCCCGCATGACCCCAAATAATATCCCGCCACTTAGATATTGCTTGAAAAGAATCTCTATTTGTAACATCAAAAACAATGATTCCCCCTTTTGCTCCATAATAAAAGAGAGAATGAAGATATGGAAAATATCTTTGAGATCTTAAATCAAAAATTCTTCCAATAATTTTTGCTCTTTGAGAGTTTTCTTTTTTGATGGGGATTTCAAGTGATGCGGAATAACCTCTTCCTGCAATACCTGTCCCTGTTAAAGCCTCTAATAAAGTTGTTTTTCCTACCTTCGAATTACCTACCAATACTATTTTTAGTGTATGTGACTTCTCTTCTTGAGAATCAAATTTAGTTTCAATAGTAGGTTCCATGTTAATATACTCCGAACAATCGGAAACAACCATTCTTCCTAGTTGAATGTGTTTAGGAATAATGCCTTCTAAATTTATTGGTTTGATTTCTCTTTTAGATATTCATTATTACAAGTGGTTTATTGTCTTGTTACCTTTAAAATGTAATTTAAAATTCTTTGACGGTTAAGTTAACATCTCCAAGATTTGTTTTCTAAAGTTGTTAGTATTACTTCTTTTAACAAATAAGGCAGAAGTTATTTAGAAGAATTCTATCTTAGAAATAACAGTAGATTAAATAACTGTGCATTTGTTGATTGCATGTGAGGATCCAAATTGAATAAAATAAAAAAAATTCCGGTATTAGAACGAGTAGCTAAAGCGAATGAAATATTCGTAGATGAAATCCGTGAAAATTTCAGAAAAAATAATATTATTTGTTTTAATATTATGGGGTCACCTGGCTGTGGAAAAACAACCTTCATTGAAAATACTATTTTAAAATTAAAGGATAAGAAAAAAATCGCAGTTATTGAAGGGGATTTAGCTACAACAATTGATGCTGAAAGAATTCGTGATTTAGGAGTTGACGTTTTCCAAATTAATACTGGTGCAATGTGTCACCTTGATGCAAGGCTTATTCGTACAGCACTAACCAAAATGGATCTTAGTAATATCGATTTTTTGTTTATTGAAAATGTAGGAAATTTAGTGTGTCCTTCATCGCATGATTTAGGGGAAGATTATAGAATAATTTTAGCTAGTGTTCCGGAAGGACCTCATAAACCGAAAAAATATCCGGTTATCTATAAAGAAGCAGATGTTGTTATAATTACAAAAGCAGATCTTTTAGAACATTTTCCAGATTTTACTGTTGAGACTCTCTTTGGTCATGCGAAAGAAATCAAACCAGACATCATAACTTTCGAAGTAGCTCTCAAAGGGAAACAGATTATTATGGATGAATGGATTCAATGGTTAGAGAATGCCAAGCCAAAAAATCGATGAATACCGACTTGCATCCCCTAATTGTTTACATCATTTGTTTATTGTTCATCATCAAATATGAAAATCTTAACTAATTCTTCTCTTAAATCATCCTTTACCATTTCAATTACTCGCGTAAAAGATTCATCAATGATGTTCTCTTCGATTTTAGCAATAAACTCAGTACTTTGGATGATTTTGTAAAATCTAGCCATTGCTTTATCCATTGCAGGGATTACAGCTTCAGCAAATGCAGATAAGAAAAGGTTAGTTATGGCATTTTTATTTATCCAAGGTCGATCAGCATAAATTTCTTTTAATTCTTTTGCAGATAATTGTCTAAACATTTCTTCTTTCCCACCATTAGTAGTAAAATAGATGTTGAATCGTTTTTAATCTATGACAAATCTATTGTTTTATAGATTAAAAATTTTCATATCTTTTTTCTAAAGATGTTGAAATGGGAATACTTTTTATCTTAATCCTTACTTTAAATCATAAGGTTTTAAGTTGAGTTAAGTAAAATTAGCACCTACCCAAAATATGAAATTCATTGGGAGATTTGATCAAGGAATGTCTTTACGTCCGACCTACAGAGCAATAGGGATTGATTTAGGTACATCAACCATTAAGCTTTCATGTGCTACGCATCTAAAGAAAATTCCTTCAATTGTAGGGGTCCCACTTGAAGGTTGGAGAGGATTCAGTGGAGATTCTTCTTTGGAAAAAAACCTCGTTATTAATGATGGAACAAGAAGCCTCTATGTTGGGGAATTAGCACGGTTACAAAGTGAAATTAAGCGTGAAATCGCAAGCGAAGGAAAAGTGAAAAGTATTGAAGATGCAGTGCTTGCGATAAAGGCTGTTTTAGCTTTAATTACTGAGAAGAACCATGATGAAGTCATAATGGCTACTGGTGTTCCGGTAGCTTCATCAAAAAAGGAAATGGTAAAACTAGCCAAAGGATTGAAGGGTGAATTAGATATCAATGTTGAAAATGAAGCAACTGGAGAAAAAATAAAGCGTTTGCTATCAATTAAGCATTGTATTGTTATGCCTGAGCCCTTTGGTACTTATTATCATACTTTGAAAACCCAGGGAGAATCAAGAGCTGTAGATGCTATTGTAATTGATGTTGGTCATGGATCCACTGATATTTTAACACTTTATGAGGGAAGAGTGATGCGCCAAGCTTCTGGGAGTTTAGAAGAAGCTGCAGACACATTGACTAACAGAATTGCACAAGAATTACAAAATCAGACTGGAAAAATAATTAGACCTTTTGATCTTATGTCATCACTTTCACAAGGAAGGGATGTTTTAACTATTGCCGGTGAGCGATGGGATATTCTTAGTATGAAGGAATATCATATCGAAATCATAGCAGATGTAATTCTTGATGAAGTTAATAGATTAATAGGAACCTTACCACCAGACGCTATTATTGAGAAGGTTATTCTCTGTGGTGGGGGAATGCATATATTTGGAGATCGATTGAAACTAGGTTTTGAGCAAGCAGGATTAGCAGAATATCCTGAAATGCTGATATTACCCGAAAATCCTGTAATGTCTAACGCAATGGGTTTTGAGTTATTTGCCCGAAGATTCATAACAAACTTAGGAGATGATGGATACAATGAGCTCTAAGAAACCACCAGCAAAGAAAACAGAAAGTAAGAGCACTAAAGCTAAGCCTAAGTCTAGAGCGAAAAAGGAAAAATCAAAAAAACCAGCTCCAAAAAAGGATAAGAAATCCCAAGAGGATTCTGATAAGGGTAAACGAAGAAGCTTAATTTCAGCTTTAAAGAGAGGTATAACGATTAAAGGTGATAGTACTTCAGCTTCCTCAAAGGATCCTATGAATATTGTAGTTACACTTAGTCCTGCAAAGCATGTAGATATTATTGAATATATTGAAGAAACGGTCCCTGCAGGTGGTAGGGCTGAATGGGTTCGTGACTCGATTAGACTGAAAATGAGAATTGAACGTGGTGTTTATGGTTTAAACACCTCTGGACAAGATGAAACGCAAAAAGGAACAGAAGACACCCTTCAAACAGTTTTTGGACAATTCGCTGAAGTTATGACAAAAGTCATGTCAGATCTTAAATCAGAGCAACCAACAACAAGACAGGTTCGAGCAGCTTCTGATTCAGAACGACCAAGACCTCCTCCACGTGAAAGGGTAGATCGAGGTGGTCCTCCTCAGCTAAAGAAAGTCGAGGTTAAGGATGATAAGCTATTGGAAGAACTTAAACCTGATAGACCATCCTTAGATGATGCGATTGGTGCCATTGTTATAGTTGAATAATATGGATGAGGATTAACTATGAATATTCTTTACAAAATACCTCTTGAAGCAAAGGATCTTACTCAGTTTCTTGAAGAAGAAAAGAACTTCCTAATAGGATTCCTAAAATTATTGGAAGAGGTAGATACAAGTGGGCTTAGTAAGAAAAATACAGATATTATTTCTCAGTTGAAGGATATACTTTTGGCAGAAGTCGATAAAATATTTCCATCTAAAAATCCTCAAAATCAAATTCAAGCTCTACTCTCTTTAGCAAGAAATCTAGCAAAATCATTTAGCAAAGTAAAAATAGAAGATCTTGGAATTGCCAATAGATGGGTTTTACTTACTGATGGTTATCTTGGTAGTTTTGTAGAAAAAGATTATGAGATTGCCATTTTACTTTATTTAATTTCAGCAATTTATCAGACTCGTGCTCTTGCACATGTCCAGACAAGCCCACAGTATCGTTACTATCATATATCATCTTTGTCTGCATTAAAAGGAGCAATTTTGTTTATGGAGAGTTTAGCTCCACAAGAAGAACACTATTCGTTTCCATTTTACAACTTACTCCTCCTTAGAAAATTGGAGGTTGAAGCTGAAGTCACTAAATCTGAAGCTTTTATTGCTCGTAAACAAGGTGATTTCAATCGTGCCTCTAAGCTTTTTGCAGGAGCTGCCTCATTTCGATTTTCTATGATGAGTTATGAATTACCAAGTGAATCTGATAATAGGGTGAAGATTTATGCATCCACAGAATTAGGAATGGCTTGTTTCTATATTGCAGTCGGACACTCTAATCTAAATGAATCCAAACAAGCTCACTCATATCTATTAAAAGCAAAAAGCTACTTTGAAA
>JAUVXQ010000119.1 GCA_030603505.1 Candidatus Heimdallarchaeota archaeon
CTAGAAAGTATCTTACCCACTCTTGGTATAGAAATCGAAGGTTGGGACCATTATGTACCACCACCTAATTACAAATTTAGTTTAAATATAATCTCCCCAATCGACGATAATCCCGAAATACAAAACTACAAAGTTGATTATTCAAGCAAGAATGAACCTGTCGAAGTGGATCTCAAAAAGATGTTTAAGCAGCAATTGGAACAAAAACAAGTTATGGAGCATTTCAAAAAGTATCTCAGAAGCACAACAACACGTGGTATTGTCTATGACGAAGAATATCTCGCAAATCTTGAATATAATCTTTGGCAAGGAATGATTACGAAAGAGTGGATGTCTGCACATGACAGGTATTGGAAAGATACAGGGAAAATGCCGGACGATGAGCTTCTAAATGTTTGGATAATGAAAGATACGCTATCCAAACAATCTTCTTTCATAACTACAAGTGATGGTCGAGTTCTAATTCCTCTTGGTAAAACTATACCTGGAATTGTTCCTATTGCTAATTTCATAAAATGGGATTCAGCAAAAGATTACAAAGAAACTCCTCTCTTTGATATGTTACATATTATCAAAAAAGCCCAAAATCTTGAACAAGCACTCACTGACGATTTTCTAAGTCATGTTGGTCAAAAAGTTTCTATGAAGGAGTTTGGTAAATGGATGGATGCTGAACAAGCAGGATTTAATGATTTCTTAAAATGGATTGAAAGTAACAAACATCTAATTACTGATGATATGTATGCGCCAGGTTTTCGAAACCTAGTTTCAACAATGATGGATTTATATTACGAGTTTAGATTCGAACAACACGGTTCCAAAGAAAAGATCCATTTTGCTTCGACTTTCTACCGAGACATGATGGTTCTACAAGAACCTGTTCTAAAACAACAAATGATGAAAAAAGTAGAACACACAATTTACAACAGAGCTAAGAAAAGTTTAGCATCAAACGATTTGATAAGTCCTTGGTTGAGAGCTGTAGTTGATGAAAATGGTAAAGTTACTGATATTATTCCTTCTTTCGAAGTAGATGGTAGTACAGGAAAAATTACAACTGAATCCTTGAAATGGTTGTTTGAAAAAACAGATGACCAAAAATATCATGGTGAAAAACAAGGTAAAGATGCTTTCATAGCAGGTAAAAAACTTATTCCTACACTTGAATATCACTCTGATACAGGTAAGACAACAATATCTTATGAACAAATTGATGTAATGATAAACGTTGAAGCTAAATGTTATTCAGGTGAATATGTCATACATGAACTGACTAGTACTAATAACATCATACTTAAAGATAAACTATCTGATGATGCTAAAAAATTCCTAGAAGGTATAGAGTTAGGTAAAACAGAAGATGGAAAAGTATTCGTTAAACAATATGATACACCTAATGGTGGAACAGTAAACACAAAAAACATAATTGGTACAATACAGAGAGAATATGATGTTTTTCCAGGAAAAAATAATAGATGGACAGTAACAGATCTTATTAGTGCATTAGTTTCTAAAAACGTGGATGCTGGGTATAATATCATTCAACACTTACAAAAACAAGCCATTATATCTGATTTAACCGCTTTTGCACAAGGAGAATTAGTTCCTATTAGGGATGAAAATGGTTTTATCATTGAATTTGATAGTGGAGGAAACCCCAGTGATTATAGACTTCATCTATCTCATTCTTCGGATAATCTAGGCACAAATATTGACAAAGTAAAATATAGAGCTCATACTGAAGTCTATTCTATAAGATTACCTGGTACAACTACAGATATAACTGAAGTCATATTTGATGGTAAGACATCAAGAATACATCTTCATGCTGAATCATTTGCTCGTTCAGTAGAACCTGGAAAAAGAAACGTTCTAGACTTTAAATCGGCTGATGGAATAAAATACCAAGTTACACCAGCAATCTTTTATGCTGAAGAGAGTGGAAAATTCTATACTTTCAAAAAAGATGGAGATGTGTGGTCAGCTGATAGCGCACAAGAACTCAGAACATTGATTATAACTGATTTAACAACTGTAACAAATATAAACATGGAAGATAGTTTACCTGCCATAGCTTCAGTAGCAACACAATATGCGACAATAAACGATCGTTATGAGAGACAAATGATAGCAGGCTTAATCAACGGTCTTACAAATGGTTATTTTGATAACATAAACGATAGAAGGGGATGGGAATTAAGCTTTTTTGAAACGGTACATAGATCTCATTCCAACCCAGACTATTCACCAAACGTAGATACACACACAACAATATTATTACAACGTCAAATGAATGAAAATGGGATGTTTGAAACACCTGAAAGCAGTAGAAGGACAAGATCAGAACTTCTCTATGGAGCATATGCTTATGCAAAATTTAATCAAAAGATTGAACTTTACAGTCCCCATGATAGAATGTTAATGAATATGCAAGGTTCCTTAGATTTTGACTCGGAGATGGACCAAATGTTGGGAGAAAAAATAACAATATCATCAACAATTGCTGAAGATAAAGAAATGAAAATGAAAATGACAGACGGAAGGTTCCAAGATTATATAGGTACTATTGGAAAAACGGAGTATTATGTAAGTAGAATTCCATCTTCTATTCTTTTTGCAAGATTAGTTGAAACAACATACTATAGTCGCGGCAATATCAATAGTATTGTTGTTAGAACTTGCAAAGGGAACGTTATGCAATTTCTTGGAGTTTCATGGAGAGAAATACAAGGAGAAGACAGAATCTGTCTTGATGATTTGATATCACATATGTCACAAGCAGCTTCAAGTGCCCTTCCAATAGTTCGTACAACTGATGATGAGTATATACAAATCGAAAATACTAATGTGATACAACTAGAACACTTAATAAAATACAATAAGGGTGAACCTTTAGAACAATATATTATCAATGCAATAGAAAACATAGAAACAAGAGAAATTACTTATGGAAACGATGGAGGAAGCCCATTTGATACTCTTTTTAAAGTATATTATTCTGAAGGGAAAGCTAATAGAATATCCTGGCAGACGCTTGGTGTAAAAAGGTTATTAGAATATGTTCTGTTGAAAAATAAAATAATTAACAGAAATATATTTGGCCCTTATTGTTTCAATAAAGAAAACGCTCATGAGAAAATAAAACAAACATATGGCATATATAAAGGAATGCTGACACTTACAAATAAAAAACAAGATTTAACAGTGGATGATATACTCAAAAATGAAATAGAATTAAAATACGCACTCCAACTTTATTTAGATAATAAAAAATATTATTGCGATGGTAAGCATATAACGAATACTGATCAAATAAAAACAATACAAGAGCTAATAGATATAATAGGAAAGATAACAGATCAAGTACGTAATACAATATCAATTAAACCAAATGCCCAAGAAGCTAAATTTAGTTATAACACACTATCAACTATTCATATCGCTCCTTTCATATCCAAAATATATGATGCTCTCACCAATGGTGGAGTATGGAGACCAGCGAGTAGAATTACAATAGAAGAAGAATTTGGTGACAGCATGAGAATTTGGGGAGAACACAAACACCTATTTGTCAAATTGGCACCAAATAATAAGGAAAGTATGGGTATAGAATATTATCGAAAAACAGTTAGTCAAGCAATAGCACAAAAGAAAGATTATACAGAGTTTATTGACGAAAAAATTGATAAATTAGGTGAAACGGTATCCACAGAATATCACATCCTTAAGGCTATACAATTAGCGTTAAACACATTTGCTCCAGTACCAAGCTTTACTATAATAAGAGATACTACAGGACAAATAATAGGAGGTACGGAAACTGAAAAGTTCTACCATGTGTTATTTGAATTAGTACGTGCAGAAAAACAACTTAAAGCAATAAACGATAATACAACGCCATGGAATAAATTTGAACTGTGGGTAGGTATGGCTCTAGTAAACACGTGGGAGGCATTACGAGAAATAGGCGCAAATGCACAATTCAATTTGAAACTTTCAACAATAACAAAGATTTTGAATGAAATTCAAAAAATGGGTGAAACTAAAGATAATGCTTTCTTTAATGCTAGATGGATAACATATTGGGTAGATACAGAAGATTTCCTAAAGCAATGGGCGCGACTACAGAGAAAATAATAATAAGAGCATAAATCACTTCTTTCTCTTTTTTTCCCTATCTACTTAATCTTCTCCTTTATCTAGAATTTCTTCAGTTATCTTTTATTTTTTTTCCTTTTATTTTAAATTACTACACCTTAAAAAAGAACTACACAAGGTTGTGATTATTTCTCCCAACCCAACAGTCTTATTTTGTTTGATACAATGTAATATATTGAGACGAAAGTAATTATTCATTTAATCACTAAGTAAAAATAATGTATCTACTATCAAAATGTTTAGGATCAATTTCTTAATCACTTTTTATTATCTTAAAGACGCGTTCAAGGTCAATTTGGTCAATTATTGTATTTGCTACATTTTCACCACATTGCTATAGTTGTCAATGAATTGAAAAGGAAATATAGAGTTAAGGAAGAGCATCTTGTTAACGATTTCAACGAACTCAAAGCATCAATAAAAGAATTGATGAATGAACCAGATATTGATCCCGTTCAAGATCTCTCGC
>JAUVXQ010000070.1 GCA_030603505.1 Candidatus Heimdallarchaeota archaeon
CAATAATTCTGCTATTTCTGGTGAAACAGACAATCCCTGCAGATCAACATTTTCAAGACCTGGTTTAATTTCCTCAGTAACAACTACGGAAGGAATATAATCTAAACTAGATGGATTATAAGACCCAAAGGAAGTTGACACAGAAGAAGATATCTGGAATTTAGCAGCTGTATTAGCAATAATTGGTTCACCTTCCCAATCAAACAAACCATGAGGTGCTGTGTTGGTTGGCAAGAAAATTACCAAGTTTATTATTATTGCTGCAGAAACTACTAACGAGGATAGAATATACAATAATCTTTTATGGAGAATCTTCATGTTAAATACCTACTTAAGTTACATTTATGAGAATAACTATTAACACTTATTGTGTTCAAGAAGACACAAATGCAACTTATTAAAAAAGGAAAAGAAAAAAGAAGAGATCAGAAATTAAGATTCTTTTCTCGAAATAACCATTGAAACTAAAGCACCTTGAAGAGTAATAGGAAGTTCTTCTTGCATCCATTCAGGAGTGTCAGGTGGAGTCGTGTCTAACATTTCCTGCCATTGCTCGTCGGTTAATCTGTCATCCATGGGTTGAGTAAATTCATAATAGCTAAATGTTCCACCTCTTGTAAGTTTCAAATTGCCATCAGAATCCTGAACTATAACATAGATTGTATAAGGATCACCTACTCCTACCTCTAAAACTGTGCCGGTGTTAGGATCGGTATGCACATCCGCTATTACAGCTGTTCTGTCATCAGCTTCACTCGTATAAGGATCTATTTCTGAATCATAAAAACTTGCAATATATCCTAATGTTTCACCAACTCTGTTAATGAAACCCAATTCTGATCCGTTCAAGGGTTGATTCTGAAGCTCTTTAATACTGATTTCAACAAATCTATCAAAAATACCAGCTAAACTTTCGAACTTGTTTTTAAAAACCGTCGTTCACTGAGTGTAGAAAAGTTGACTAATTTTGCCATACGCGCTCTAACTGATAAGAGTGGATGTAGAGAGAGTAAAAATTAACGTTTTTCTCTACGGGTTTATATATGAATTTAAACATATAAAGATAGAGATAGTGTGATCTTCATCACTTACCTGTTTCGCAACTACACAAGTGGTTGTCCCTCAGTAAACTCTACATGTAACAGGGAGCCTAGCTAGCTCCGTGGTGATGATACACTAACTATAATGGACAAGTCTTCGTGACTACCCCTAAACGCACGTGAGGGGTCAAGGGTGAAACCCCCTTCAAACGACGGTTATAAAGCCTCTGGCAAGTTTAACCAAGTTTCATAACGTGCGTAGATAATAAACCTCTACTGTCTAGTCCATCTTGCATCAATCGAACCAAGCTAGCTAACCTTGCATAAACTTCAGGATAAGGCTCCAAGTAACCTGAAACAAAAGCTGCAGCTTCCAGTGTATAAGATTGTTTAGCATAGAGTATGGTATCGTGTCTAAGTTCAGCCCATGACCCCATAGCTGTCATAAGAGCTTTATCTGACCAAGCATCACTGAGCATGAATCCAGGATAACCTTCTGATGCAGGTTCTAGAAGTGGAAAGAGAGAGTATAACCACAACCAGTAGAGATTTTGTGTCCAGTCATAATCAGTAAGATCTCCAAACTCGTTACGGAGTTTGAGAATTTGATCATCATAATCAGGGTATGTTTTATTCTCTGTGCTCATATAATAATCAGCTCTAGGACTTCCAAATACTGAGAAAACATCTAACCCTGTTGGCATAAGTCTTCCACTTACTTTATCATCAACTAACTGTTGGAAAATATAAGAATCAGGTATGAATCTTTGCCCCATTAGTCTAAATCCTTGAGTATTATCTTCAGCATTGCTAACAATTCCAACCATTGAGTTGATTTTGGGTTTTCTATAGTTCTTAGCATCTTCAATTATTTCAAGTATTAAATCTTCATCAACCAGTGAATCACCGATAGGAGAGCTATGATTAAGCCAAATTCGGTAATACTCATAGGGAGTTAAGTCGTCACAAGCACCTACATAGAATGCTGTTGGTTGATAAAGTTTATCCCAGTAATCCCAAACAGTATCTACAGCAATGGAGGTATTAAAACTTGAAATTAACAACATAGCCATACGAGTATGGTCAATCCCCATTTCAGGATCCCCACCTGGGCTTTGAAGTAAGAAACTCATTCTACCGGCATACATCATGGCTTTGAAATAATTTCCTAGGATATCATTTCTTGTATAGTGTCCTCTGATTTTATACTGGGTGAAATCCTCATCATATCCGAAGATTGCAGATTCAGCTCTAACACCTTGATTTATTTTATCTAATTCCGCAGAAACTAAACCACTTATTTCACTTGGTATTGTATTTGTTTCATTTAGAAGATAGAGCATAACAGATAGGTAAGCTATATTTTTGTCTAAAGCATTAATTACTTCTGAGTTGCTTACTGTAGATTTTAGGTTTATCTGAGAATCACGAAGTGAAAAAAGCATAGTTTCGAGATCATCAAAGAAGTGTTCCACTTCAAGTATTCTTAGGCTTATATCATACAACACGTGATACGTATGTAAACATAGATCAGTTGTAATGAATTTAGGGATATTATATGTTTCACCATCATAGAGTTCAAAAATATCCTGCACTCCCTCGTCAACAAGCGCAAATCCATATTGCTCTAAAAGAGCTTCAACTTCAGATGAAAAATGCAATCCTTGTTTATCAACATTTGATAAACCAGCGTTAATTTCGGTAGGAATTATTGAAGGATCATAATCCGAGGTTAAAGGAGAATATGTTCCAAAAGGAGTTTCTAAAGTACTAATAATAAGATGTGTTGAAGCTGTGTTAGGAATAAGAAAAGAACTTACATCACCATTACCATTACCATTATCTTGAAGTTGTGGAATATAGATTACTAAACTTGTAATAATAACTGCTGTTACAGCAACAGATACAATAGGGATAATAATCTTCTTCTGAAGTACACTACTAATTTTGCTCATTCTAACTACCTTTTATTTTTATTAGTATACATAATTAGTAAAACAATAATAATTCTTCTTGTGTCTCTAGGGACACACAAATTATTATATAAAAAAAAGAGGAAAAGAAAAGTTAGTTCCTTTTCTTCTTCGAAAGAGTAATAACTATTGCAAATAAAGGTATGATTGTAAGATAAGGTGCTGAAGTCGGGGTCGTGGTTTCTGTTGTTAATGTTGATTCAGGGTGTCCATATCGATTAAAAACTTCCCCTACAGCTGCTGATGCATTTACCATTCCATATCCATATAAATCATCTTTACCTGGATCTCCCAAATCAATAGCTGTTTCGTTTAGAATTTCTCTAACTTCATCGTTACTTAAATCCTGTTTCAGCGATTTCATTAAAGCTATCACTCCTGCGACTTGAGGACATGCAAACGATGTTCCATAACCATAATAATAAGGATAAGCATCATATGGAGTGTGACAGCTTCGAATTAATTGATTTATTTCATCATATACTTGATCACCTACAGGAGCTACTAGTTCTGTCCAAGGACCATAGTTGCTGTAGTCAGCTTTCTCATCAAAGAAATTTGTTGCACCAACGGATATAACTTCATCATATCCTCCTGGAAAAGACTGAAATTCAAGGCCTCCTCCCGATTCAACTATGTTATTCCCAGTTATTGAAACCAATGCTACATTATTTTCATAAGCGTACTGAATGTCATCATAATAAGAAGAATCATTAGCATAGTAATGTAGACTCATGCTTATAATATCAGCTCCATTATCAACAGCATACCTTATAGAGTCACCAAAACCCTCATAAGTTGTTCCCTTATAATTGTCTGCTTTTAAAACTCTTATGTCCATAATTGTAACATTAGGAGCAACACCGGCCACACCATAGTTATCTGCTGGTGCAGCAATTATACCCGCTATAAAGGTTGCATGCCAGTGTATAGGATCAAGATCTTCTGGACCTGGAATATTATCACTTGAAACGAAATCCCAGCCATTCATATCATCAATATAGCCATTTACATCGTCGTCTATGCTATTATTTGCAATTTCTCCAGTATTTATCCACTCAATTCCAATTAAATCAGGATGTGAAAAATCTATCCCTGAATCGATAACAGCGACAACAATGTTCTTTGAACATTTTGTAATCTCCCAGGCTCCTTCTACATCTATTTTTTTGAGATGCCAACCTAAATCTGAATAAAATGAAAGACTTGATTCTTCATAAACTTCAGGTTGGTTCACAGCACTACCGCTATTCAAACTAAATAGTAGGATAAAAGAAACTACTAGAAGAAATAGATACTTGTTTTTCATAATTTATAATAAGTAAAAAGAGCATATCAATTTTTCTAGTTAAAAGTTACTGACAGTAACTACACCTAACAACGTGAATGCAAAAAACTACGCTCTTCTTTCAAAGTGTGAAGTGCTTTACTATGACTAATTTCCTTATCCTATTACTAGAATCTCTTTCTTTTCCTTTGTATTACCTTCTAAAACTTCTGAAATAAATAATTTAATGTGTTCTATAACCTCATAACGTAACTCTGAAGCAAAAATCGAATGTCTTGCACCTTTAACTAATATTCCTTTCTTTTTTCTCGAAGATACTTTTTGCATTAAGATATCTACTGCTTCTACAGGGCTGATGATATCTTTTGTTCCATTTACAACCATTATTGGAACAGATATTTTTCCTATATCTTTTGCTATTTTGGGCCAAATACTGATTGCTGATATGAATAAATTTACTGGAGCTTTACGAAAATTCTTTTCTCTCCATTGGATATACTCTTCTGGCCATACTTTTATTTTTCTTTCTTTCTTGTAAGAATATCGCAGAAATTTAAGATTGAACTTCTTAACCACCCAAACAAAGAATTTTAGTTTTCTTGTAACAATCCCTCCTACACTAGATAAAACTATTGCATATGGAATAGCTGTTTTAATAGTTGAAAGAAGGGTTAATCCAGCTCCGCAAGAGTGACCCACAATGATTACTCGCTCATATTTGGCTTTTATTTCAGAAACCAAACCTAGGGCCCAGTTATCTATTTCCTCTCTTGTAATAAGTGCAAGATACTCCGCATCTATTCCATGTCGAGGAAGCAAAGGAATATAGACATCAGCTAAAGAAGACAAACTTTCACCTAATTCTCTCATTTCAAATGGAGTATCAGCTAAACCATGGAAAATTAATATGCATGTTTTTGAACCCTTTTCAAATTTTATTTCTTGAGCGTAAGTAGAGAGTGACATGTGTATGTATCAAGTTATTATATAACTAATCTAACCTTTTGAAGTTTTCTAAGAATTAGCTTAATCTCTTTAATTCTTACCCTTTAATTTAAAAAAATCATTTGACTACTGAATCCTAGATTAAAAAAAATTTAGAAGAAATTTAAGTATTAAACCTCTTCTTGAAGTTTTATCTCTTGTTTCTTTCCTTTTCCGTTGTGATTTGTCCACACTAGTACCGTGAATAGTACAGTCAATATTACTGAGAATGGTAGCATAATCATGCCCTAAAGGACATGGCTTTAGTACTTATTTGTAAAAGTGAGTATCATTCATCTTATTGTAATAATTCTTTCAGTTTCCAAGGATTGTGATTCATCATGAATTTCAGTGATAAATTGTTTAATTTATTTGTATATTTTAAATCTGAAAGTCAACAGATAGTTTTATTTACAAAAAAGGAAATTGTGTGCTTGAGATGGCAGTCAAATATCCTGTTTTTTTAATGGCTGGGAGCGATGTAAAGAGAAGAAAGATTATGAAAGTTCTAGATCCTGAAGAGAAATACAAATCCAAAATTTTACTACCAATGTTAGGAAAACCTATAATTCAATGGGTTCTAGACGAATTATTAAAATCACAATTTGTAGAGAAAATATATATTGTGGGTTTAAAAGAAGAGGATGTTGAATTAAATGGAGATGTAGAGTTCATTCCTGTAGAAACGGCATCTAATTTTATTGTTAAAGCTAAAGAAGGATTAGAATATTTGAAGAATAAAGGTGAAGATCCTGAAAAAATAGTTTTTGTAACTGCTGATACCCCAGGAATCGATGTCAAAGGTATTAACTCATTCTACTCACAGTTACAAGAACACGAAAAATATGATGTTCTTCTAGGTGCTGTTGAACAAGAAATATTTGAGCTAGCTCTTCCAGACGCAAAAAAAGTAGCTAAATTTAGAGATTATAATTTAGTTCAAGGAGAGATGCAAGCAATTAGTCCTAGAATTATAGAAAAACAAGGAGACATGGTCGAAGATTTGTCAAATAGAAGAAAACAAAGACCGTTTACTGTAATGCTAAGATTCGTTGCTCGAACTCCTAGATCATGGTACAGGATTCTGAAAGTCTTGCTCAAAGTAGCAAAGGTAAGAGATGCCATAATTGCCGTTGAAATAGCATTCAAATGTAAAGTGGATATAATATTAGTTGAAGACCCGGGTTTTGCTATGGACATGGATCTTCCAGAAGATTATGAGATACTCAAAAAATATGTTGAACAAACGAAAATCTCTTCTACGCTTATAGCTAAATAACAAGATTCGCTCTCTCTAATCATCTTTCATTTTCATAAAATTTGTTCTATTAGGATAATCTGATAAAATTCCAATAATATCTTTTTCCTTCTTTTACTGTGTAATCTTTCCTAAAACATTGAGCTTATTGTAATAATTCTTTCAGTTTCCAAGGATTGTGATTCAACTTGAATTTCTGTGATGAATTGTTTAATATATTTGTATATTTTGAATCTGAAGTTCGAAAGATGTATAGAGTGTTTTCCATCTTCTATGTA
>JAUVXQ010000067.1 GCA_030603505.1 Candidatus Heimdallarchaeota archaeon
ATTATTTCAACAGTGCCAAAAGAGTATAAATCAGACCATTATGGGATTGAAATCGATTTGCGACTGGTGTAGAAGCATCTAAAGACAAGAGTATAAATCAGACCATTATGGGATTGAAATGATAAAAAACAAATTTAGGAATGAAGTAAAATGAAAGTATAAATCAGACCATTATGGGATTGAAATCTTTTAAAAGAACTAAGGAAAAAACTTAATGAGATGGTATAAATCAGACCATTATGGGATTGAAATATGCGAACGGAAAGCGCGTTGTGGGGTAGGAAACACTGTATAAATCAGACCATTATGGGATTGAAATATTATAATTCTTGTTTTGTTCATAAGTTTGGTAATTGTATAAATCAGACCATTATGGGATTGAAATTAAATTTCTTGCTCTGCATTATCTCCAATATCATAAGTATAAATAAGACCATTATGGGATTGAAATCACTAATGAATAAAACAAGAAGCACAATTGGAATAAAGTATAAATCAGACCATTATGGGATTGAAATGTAGAAAGCAATATTGCAGAAATTGTTTATTCTGCTGTATAAATCAGCCCATTCTGGGATTGAAATCATACTCATATTGATAATAAAGGACATGTCCTAATTGCTTAATCTCTCTAAAAATGTAACTTCATAACTACAAATATGTGTAAATCTGTAATATCTCGGTAATTACAATTATTAAAATCAAATCTCTTCCAAATATGTTTCTTTTTCTGCTTTATCAAAACGTTCATCCAATAAGACAATGGTTTTTTTCAGGACTTCTTGCACTTTTGCATCGTCCTCATAATGTTGGGAATCGATTATTCGTTTAAACATTTCTTCCGATAAATTATCTGGATATCTAAAACCATATGCAATTGCTTTTCTTACACTTGGATTCACGTCGTTTTCCAGTAATTTGATTAATTTTTCTTCACTTTGTTGATGTTTGAGATAGAGTAAACATAATGCTGAAGTAGCTCTCTCTAGTGGAAAACCACTTTTAAGCATTACAGACAGGTTTTCAATTGCTTTTTCTTTATCCCCGCGTTTTGACAGAATGAGGGCTAGCCAAACTTTAATAATTGGAGGGGCGCTGTAAAAATGATCTTCAAGTTTTGTAATCTCCATATCTTTTCTTATTAGCAATTCTCGAAGTGCTTTCTTTCTGTTTTCTTTCTGTTTTCTCCAGGTATGGATAGAAGTAAACTTCCCACTTTTTTCTTTGATTTTATTGGGATGTAAACTAATAATGGGTAAAATAGAACAAAGAGAGGATAATATCCAACATTGTTGAAAATCAATTGGTTGCATGCAAATATAAAATAAACTATCCCACCAATAACTGATAGAGCTTTAATAGGATAGGAAAATTTTCCCTTAATAAGAGGATCTTTAACAAAGAAGAATGTAGTAGCAAATGCAATAGCTGCTATAGAAAGTGGAACAACTGTGTACATAAAGGCTGCTGTACTTGCTAGCGTTTGTGAAGTTATGGCTGTAGTAATATACATAACTACAAAATATATTGCAACAGGAATGGCAGTTCCAGTGACCAGAATTGTATTGGTTCTTCTTCTAGCTTTTCCTTCGAGAAGTTTAGACTGTGTCTCAAGAGGTGGAATAATTGCTCCACTCATCTGAATTGTTGCTTTTGTCATTGTGGTAAGCATACCAGTATAGCTTTTCTTACCATATCTTTTAGTTATTATAGAATTAACTATCCAAATGAGCCCTATGAAAATTATTAGAGTAATAAAGATATTACCTATACTTGTCATTAACCAAGTCATCAATACATCAATAGCCATAACAACTACTAAAAAAGCTAGAATGTGTAAACCTTGTTGCTTTATAGTTTTCCAAACATTTTTCCCAAATCGTATTGTGTCATTATAGAATATAACAGGAAAAGCCACCATTCCAAATAGACCAGTATATTGTAAAATTTGCAATGAACGAGTGAGAGTATCAGCAGTTGTGGTAATGTTGTCAGAGAAGTTAGGAAATCCCCATTTAAGAGCTATAATTTGATCAATTATATTAGTAGATCCTCCATAACCAAAAGTGTACCCGAAAAACAATACGATAAGAGTGAGCTCTATGCGTCTACTCATATGATAGACTAGAATCGTAACAATTGAAATAACAAGAAAATATGCAAAATCAGTCAAAAATATTAGAAATCTCCCTTCTAGAAGATTTCCTCGAATCGAATCAGACAGCATAGTGAATGTCAACAAAATTGCTGGAGTTATAATCGCAATACCAATTAATGTATCAATTTTACGATTCATAGAATACATTAATCCTGCATAAAGGAGTGCTGTCACCGCAGTTGTTAACATAACCGCGAAGAGTAGAAGTATGTACTGGTTAGTAGTTTGAATGTCAATTCCTGTACTTCCATTATCACTAGGATCTCCACCATTTAGAGGTATGTCTATTCCTGAAATTTTGTATGCAGCAGGGACAATATAATCTTTGTACAAATATGATGCACCAAAAACAAAAGCTAACCCAAAAAATGAGATTTTTATTATATTCAACCAATTTGATGAAATGTTTTTTGGAGAATTCAACCTTACTCCCATCTTTTGAATATAATAAAGAGTGAGACCTACAACACTTAAGGCAATTCCAAAGTAATATACAAGATAAGCTGAAGCAGGAACTTCTGCAGTTTGTTTGAACAAGTCGAATAAATTGGTACCAAACATAAATCCTATTAGAGCTCCAACAAGGATACCTAATATCTGAGAACCAAAATTGATAGTCCAATCCATGAAGATTAAGTCTCTAACTAGGATAACACTTAAAGGTGCGAAGGTCTCTTCTTCCTTTTGTTTTCCATTCTGTTTTTTATCTTTGCTACTAGTATCGATAGTGTCTATCATTCACTACCCCTCACATTCTAAATTTCTACATCGCTGACAATGACATCAAATCTTCTTTTTCGCTTCTTACTGCTCTTTAAAAGTGCTCTTACTATTCTATAGACTAAGTAGCTAAATACTATTACACCTAATGTAACACCGATATAAATTATATTCCAATTACGCGTAATTTCAATCATTATCTCAAAACCGTTATCGAATTCTTCTAATTCAAAAATTTGGCTCAAAGAATCCACATAAATTGACACATTTAGCACTTTTCTCCCAAACCATTGAAATTCTTCATAGTCGATTGATACTGACTGGTTAATATCCAAACCTTCCAACAGAGTGTGAATTTTCAATGATTCATTTACAAGCACTGTTACATGAAACGGTGCACAAGGAATAGATCCGTTATTTTGAACTATAATATCTAGTTTTAGTTTTCTCAGTTCTGTAGGTTCCTCAGGAAAGATAAGGATTTCCTTTACATTTACATTAGGGAATCTATACCAAGAAGGAAAAAACGTTGAAGTGTTTTTCATAGACATTAAATTCATTGGATAGAGTATATTCGCTGAACTATTCCAATAATTAGTTTCAGGAGGTGGAGCTGTCTGTGAAGCAAAAAATGTTCCATTTCCTGCGAAACCATATAATCCTGAATATGTTAAGTTGAAGTAGTCCCCCTTATCAACAGAAAATTGGTTACTTATTCCGATATGTGTTTTGTTTACCCAGAATGCTATTACCGGATCGCTGTCTTCTAATGCTACTGAGCTTAAATAATCGTTTTGGAAATTCTGTGTAGCATAGAAAATTTCAGCCCATTTCATTTTTTCTAATGCAATATATTGCACGGCTGATACATGAATCACGCCATTAACCGTATAATTATATAACATGGTGATTGAAAAATTGGCTTCTAATCCTGTTTCAAGAGAAAAACCTAGAATATCATAATAGTGCTCATTTTCTCTTAAAATGTTAGTTTTTAAACTAGCTGTGCTATTAGATGGTACATCAAGGCGATCAAAACTACCAAGATTTGATATGATTAAAGTAGAAAGGATCCCCTCTCCCATGGTTGTAATTACTATTTCAGTTGAATTATCATCTAAAGAAAGATCACTTATAAATGGTTGAGGTGAAAGCATATACTCTTTTCCCCATAAAAATTGAGGAATAGAGGTAAAAGCGTATGAACCTTTATCTTGAGTGAGAAAATAAAATGTTGCTCCTACTGGTCCATTAGCTTCAATAATTGTCCCATTTGTTACATCTAGTTCGATTACTTCCCCGACAAAAGGGATTGTTTCATACGATATAGTTCCATTAGGATATCTAATCTCAATATTTGTATTATTAAAACCTGCTACTAACATTACTTTTGCATTAAATGGTGATTGATATCTTCTTCCCCACATCGACATTACTAATGGAGAATATGAGAAACTATCATCTTTCTCTTCTGATTCTGCAACATGGTAAACCGTTATTTGAAGTGGTCCATAAGATTGTATTAGAGATCCATTTGTTAGTTCTGGTTCTGCTGTCGTGTTAATAATAAGAGGTTCTGTTACATTTAAAACAACTGAATTATTTGGAAATAATGCAGATTCATACCCAAATATAATTGGAAGCCCATCTTGAAATGATGTAATCGATATGAACGTAGGGGCATAAGATCCAGTTTTAAAAACAAGTGGAATTCTATAATTCATATATAATCCTCCTGACGCACCTCCACCACTGGTATCTCCACCTGATCCCCCATCTGGAGGAGGGAGATCTCCTGAACTACTACTTCCTGCTATAACCATTGTTTCATTTTCTATGAAGGTTAAACCTTCAGTACTAAATATAATTAAAATAAGGACTATAAGGAAATGCGCTTTTTTCATGTTCGCAGCCCCCTTCTTTTTGATCCAAAATATGCTAGGAGAAGTTTTTCAGAAAGAACAGTTGTGGGCGCATCAATAACGTCAATATTTAATCCTCTGATGTTTCGTTTAAAGTCATTGATTTCCCGAATCTGTTTTCCAACTTCAAACATGTATTTTCCGCGTTCTAAAAGATTACTAAGATTGATAGCATGCATTTCTCCTGTTTCAGGATCTTGAAACTTAACTTGTCGAGGTTGTTTTGGGAAGAGAAACTCTTCAGGGTCATGGACATGAATAATCTTAACTTCATGTTTTTTTACATTTGCAACCCTAAAACCATCAATAGCTCCTGAAAGATCACCATGCAAATCTGTTAAAACTATTATAATTGATCTTCTTTTAAGTGCTAAAGAAATTTCACGAATGTTTTCTCCAATTATTGTTCGACCGAATGGTGCTATTTTGAGCATTTCATTAAAAACATGATAAAGATGTGTTTTACCGCTTTTAGGATGTATAAATTTGTGAATCTTGTCTGAGAATGACACCCAACCGAAATTGTCTCTATTATCCAAAATAGTGTAAGCTAATGTAGCCGTGGCTTCTACGGAAAGTTTTATTCTTGGGATGGGATCTCCGAGTAACATTGAATGGCTTGTATCCATCATTAAAACAACGTTGGTATTTCTCTCTTGCTCGTAATTTCTTACAATTAGCTTTAAAGGAACGCGAGAAGAGGCATTCCAATCAACATAACGTAAATCGTCTCCCGCTATATATTCTCGTAAATCTGCGTATTCAGTACCAGGACCGCGGAATACTGATCTTCTATGACCTTGTAGGAAACTAGTCGTTCTTTGTTTGGCAAGAATCTCAAGTCTCTTCAATTTCCTTAATGGTATTCTAGGCTTATCATCTTGCTCTTTAATTGTCCTTTCTTCTCGGGAGAGTGACATACTATTCACCTCATTTTAATGACGATTTCATACATTTGTTCCGCGATTTTTACATACTTACTTCCATTTTGTAATTTGTAATTGTCTTCCCACAATAATTTGTCTATTACAATGAATAACTCTTCAATTTGAGGTACTAACTCTTTCCTTTCTTGTAAAAACTCCAAGATTTGAAAATTTAACGTGGTAATAGATAAGATGCTGAACTCTCCTGTAACTATTCGCGAGAGAACTTTTTGATAATATTGGATAATTTTATCTGCTCCCTTGCCCTTCTTCTTTATTTTATCTGCATCTATGGTTAAAGGTTCTCTCTCTCGAACTCGTGTTACCATTTCCTCATCTCTAATCTCTTCAAGTTCTTTATCGACACCTTTTGTAATTCTTACCTTCTTCTTCTTGAAGAGTGTAACAAAAGCAAAAAAAGGGAATGGGTTAAAAATCCAGCTAGGTTCATACATTCCTTTTTTGGCAAGGTAACCTTCAAAATATCTGTTTAATGATATCCCAACTATGAATAGAATTAGAAATAGATGACAAATTATCATCCATGAATATGAAGGGTCATTAGCATTCAGAAAAATCATTACTACATCACTCAAGAAGAACCAAATAGATAGTGCAATGAAGATGTAGTTCTCTTTTTGCCAGAAAAGCCACGTTCCTAAAACACTTGAAGCAACTGTTAGAACGTAAAAAATGATTACTTGAATTACAGTAATATTATTCCAAAACATAAAATAAAATAGAATCAACTCAAAAGTTGCCAGAATTGTGGTACCAGTAGCTATTTGTATCATTTGTCTTGCTTGGCTTCCCATCATTACATCATATCTAAACTGCTTTCTGTCTAAACTTCCTCTAAATTTCTCATAATTCATGTAAAGGATGGAGAACATCATTCCTGATAGAATAGCTATATCTAGAATAGATATCAGGGTTGTTGTGTTGAAAATGGCTGATGATTCAACCTTGTATACTTCTAGAAATTTTGTGTAAACCCAATCTGAAAAGGATAAAGGTGCGAAAATTAAAATCATTACTACATACATGAACCACAATAGATTACTTGAAACAGATACTGTGTCTAAAACTATTGGAGGTTCTGCTATCTCCCACTCTGCTCCACTTAGGAATCTTGGCATTCTGTCTTGAATATATCTAGCTCGAATAATTCTTTCTAATATTTCAACTCCAATAAAGATCAGACCTAATATGGGGAGTACAATCC
>JAUVXQ010000099.1 GCA_030603505.1 Candidatus Heimdallarchaeota archaeon
TTTATCAAAAAAATCAAAAGAATATTACAAAGAGCATAGATGGGAATTTCTTTTAATTAATTTGTTTGCAATTTTACCAGACATAGATCTTCTGTTCGGTCTTCACCGTTCATATACACATTCATTAATTCTGCCACTAGCTGTTCTCTTAGGTTGTTTAATGGTAGGGAAAATAGGAGGAGGATTATCGAAAATAAGTGAGAAGGGGTTAAGAATTATCCGATTTATTAAGTTAGCTTGCTATATGTATTTACTTCATATTGTTCTTGATATTGGTTGGGGACCTGTAATGTTTTTCTGGCCATTAGATACTAATTATTATGATTTATCTGTGTTTTTAAGGCTTGAAAACGTTAAGTGGTTATTTCTACCAATGAGTTTTATCGGTTTAATACCATCGTGGAAAGTTTATACTTATTCAGAGGGCCATAGCCAGTTTTTCATCAATTTAAGCCAAGAAGACAGACAATCGATTTATGGTCAGTATTTGGACTTTAAAATAGAGTATTTTATTTTTCATGTAGTCATTCTTATAGCTTGGATTATAGTCATTTTACTCCCTGCATTTAAAAGGAAAAGGCAAAAAGAAAAATCTTATTTTACTACGTATTTAGTAAAGGGTTTAAAACAGATAACAAGAGAGACAACTCTTGTTGGAGTATTAATACTAGCATTAGGTCTAATTTTAGGACCTTCGATAGGCAGAAGTTATAGTGTATCTCATGTAGTGAATGTAGACTATGTTGCAAGTAATACTCTTTTTGATCCAACATTGGGAGTCATTATAGATAGGGGAGTATATGAAAACACAACATTGAGCTATAAATGTAAAACAGGATTAGTAGACTACAATGCATCTGTTATGCTTGTAGAAAACGAAACGTTCTTTGGTTTCTTCAATTCGTTTTCTAATATAAGCTCTGAATATCAAGCTGGAAATATATCTTATACCGAGTTAATTGTCTCATACTCAGTCCTAGTAGATGATGTAAAAAACTCAAGTGATGAAGTTTATCAATTAATTGGGGAACAGAACCAACTTGGCATAGATTTTTATTATAATTCTTCTTCAGAAGAAAGCACACTATATTTCTTAGCTCTCATCGATGAATGGAATTGGACAGAATCGTATGTATATAGATGTACATTAACTATATCACACACATTAGACAGGAGCATAGCTCAGATTGAAGGTGCTGTCTTAGTTTCTTTGGCATGTGTAATAATTATATTAGACCAGTCCTTTAGTGTGTTAAGAATACGCAAAAAAACAGAAGAAAAATAAGTTAAGAGGCCATTTCTGTTGTCAATTCTACTAGATCTGTATTTTCCTTTAATTCTCTAAGAATTACGTTTGATAATACAGCTATTTCATCAACAAAAGGCATTCTTCTATAGGTTCTAAAATAAATTACTCGGAAATCTTTTGCTTTTTTGATAAATGGAAGAGGGTTCGTACCAGCTGTTCTTTCTAAATCGCTGATAAGATAAATTATGCGTTCTGGAGCTGACCCTTGTTTTAACTCATCAAGTGCCATTTCAAGAGCTTCAGAAATGTTAGTTTTTCCTCTACTTTCTAAATCAAGGATTTTCCTGACAATCTCATTAGGATGAGTTGCTTCAGCCATTTTTTTAAGTAATTGAGCCTCTGAATCAAACCCTATGATTGCTAAATTGTCTTTTTTTACTGTCAAAGAGAGCACTGAAGCAGTTAAAACTATTTGATGTATATGTTGTAAAACACTAAGACTTTTGTCTATACATATAACGATGCTACGTTTTCTTTTTTCAGGTTCTCGAACAACTATATTATCATAAGTGGGCAAACCACTACCGCTACTTAATATCCGTTGCATAGTCATTTCGAGATCCCATTGATCGCCAGGCTCATAATTCTTAAAACGAGCAACAGATGAAGCTATTCCTTTAAGGTAGATACGCTTTGCCTTTTCTGTAATGAATGGTATAATTTTATCAAGTATTTCCTTGCGAATTTTAAAACTCAACTGTTTTTTTGTGAGAGAATAAAGTTGTATTAGATCCTCTTTAGATATTTTTTCAAGGATTATATTATCAATATCCATTTCATTTAACGTCTTAGCAACTATATTAGGGTAATTAGTTGCGATTAATCTTAATCCTTCCAAATTTCTTGTTTCTGCTGCTTTTTGAGTAAGTTCAGCTATACGCGCCATATCTTCTTTGTAATGCCCTAGTTCTAATGAGATATCATTAATTAACATACGAGCTTCTTTATTTGAAGAAAAGTGTAGCAGCGGTTCATTCTCTATCGTTTGGTTGATAGAGTCACCTTTTATCCTTTTTTTCTTATTATGCGCGTATCCTCATATGTAGAAAGAATTTTAGAGACTATTTCTTCGAGAATGGTTTGTTCAGATTTTTGACTCGTTGTAGTACATCTGACTTTATGTGAGTGTACAGCAATAACATGAGAAATCAATGTATTTTCATCTATATCTTGATTTTGAGGAAATAATTCAACTAATTGAATAGCTCCTCTTACAGTAGAAGAGATCTCAAGTTCAGGGTGGTTAATTGTGGTTTGAACTATATCGCACGAGATTTGAATAAGAAGATCATCATTTGAACTAGTTCGAAGTTTAACAATTTCTATCATCTCTTCTCTAGATTGGTGATTTACGTTTATCCATATGCAACGATCATAAAACGCTCTAGGGAGAGGATTCGTGGCTATTGTGTCTTTTGGATTAAAAGTGAATATAGGTATGAAACCTACTTCAGCTTTGATTGTACCAAGTCTGGGAATTGTGATTAATCTTTCATCTAAAGCTGATAATGCAGCGTTAATGGTCTCAGAAGGAGCTCGATTGGTTTCATTGAAGAAGAATATACCCCCTTTTTCCATTGCTTCAGTTAAAGGACCAGATATAAAACTTTCTTTAGAAAAACCTTTCTCGAGAACTAATGGTGGATCATACCAACCTTTCAATTTTATAGCTGTAAGATTATTATCTCCGTCAACACGAATAAAAGGACGTTCTAAACAATCAGAGACAGCTTTAGCCATTTCAGTTTTGCCAGTTCCTATGGGACCTTCAATAATTATTGGGAGGTTTTTCTCAATAGCTCTAAATATTAAACGAAGTTCTTTATGACGACCAATTATAAGAGTAAACACTTTTTCTAGTGAATCTTTTAAAGATATGCTAGGATTGGTCATTACTAGAGGAACATAGAACAAAAATAAAACTCTTGTCGTTTAAGCTGAAAAAGAAAGAAAAAAGAAAAAGAAAAGAAGACTAGTAGTCTTCAGCAGATTTTTCAGGCTTGACAGATAGTCTTATACGTTTAATTCTTCTCAAGAAATTTATTAAGAGCTAGATTTTAAAATCAAGAATGGCTAAGAAAATGGTCAGAATATCAAAAAAAATAATTTGTGAAAATCTAAATCAGAATGTTATTGATGATGCAAGTGGATTGTGATCATAATGATAAACAGGACCTAGACCATCTATCTGATAATCTCCTGTACCAATCCAATCGCTCCAGTAATTATAATCCCAATCATTATTTAAACCATTATCAAAAGCTTGAGAGATTTCTTCTGCTGCGTTGAAAAGGAAATTGTTGTGAGTCATCGTACAGAATGAAGAATCAGCTAATATTGCATATAATAAGCTGTTGGAAATTGAGTTAAATTGAATAACTAGATTCTCTGAAAAATATTTAAACACAACGCCTATTTTGTTATTAGATAATGTATTATTATTGATATTTCCGTTTGAAGAGTGACTAATTTCTACAGCAGTTTCGCAGGATGAAAAATTACTACTAATTAAGCTGAAATTTGAACAATACAATATTTTAACACCAACTATTGTATAGGATATTGTTTGATTTACAATCTTTACTAAAGATGAATTAAAAACAAAAAGCTGGGCATAATGATAAGATATTGTAATATTTTCTTCATTTTCATAGAAACCAATCTCTAATCCATTAATAGTATTATTGGCAAAATTGTTAAAATATGAGGAATAAGTATCAGAAGAGGAGTTCACACCAATAGACATACTGCTTGATTCAAATGCATTATTGATGAGATTTTCTATGTAAGCACTGTGAATCTCAAGACCAGATTTACTGTTAGTAAACGAATTATTAGAAACTGTATGAATTAAACTCCAAGAGATACCGAGAGATCCCCCATCAAAAGTATTATCCGAAATAATAACATTCATAGGATTTAGAACATCATAATTACCTTTGTTTATCGAATACAATGATAAATTACTATCCAAAAAAGAACAATTTTGAATTGTAAAAGCAAGTTGACCACAACATACACTGATTATTAGGTCTTCAGTAAATACATGATTCTCAATTATATATGGATCTTCGTTGGTTCCTAAACCCTAGAGCTATATAATTCCATGGTTTCACGGTTGCAGATATCTACGAAATCGAAATCGCAAGAGGGAGGACTAATATAAATAAATCTATACAATATACCAAACAATATTGCACAACAAACCAACATCATAACCATAAAGATAATACCTGGTTTTTTGAGTAATCCCCCTAATTTCATTATTAAACTAATCTTTTTGAAGTTTATATGTCTTGTCAAGATTTTTAAGGAAATTCTTAGGTGGTATTTCCTAGAGATTTAAGGGAATTGAGTAGTGGAAACATAGAACAAAAATAAAACTCTTATCGTTTAAGCTGAAAAAGAAAGAAAAAAGAAAAAGAAAGGAAGACTAGTAATTTTTAGCAGATTTTTCAGGCTTGACCATAACGATGATTCCAAGACCTATTACCATCATTATTCCGATAATAAGCATAGCCCAACCATATGTTTTGTAGTTCCAGGTGTCATAAAAGACAATGAATGCAAGACTCCAAATTATTGGGCCTATTGCTGCAGAAACTTTACCGGATAATTTTGAAAATCCAAAATATTCACCAAATTTCTCTTTTGGAGCTATTGCAGCAACCATAGCTCTTTGAGCTACCCATGTTCCACCTAAAGCAGGTCCTGCTAGTACACCCATTAATATTATCATAATAAATGGGAAATTTGCTCCTGTTTCTATAGGTGCCCAGAAAAATATGCCTACAATTCCAAGTGCAATAGCTGCCATCCATAAACCTCCTACTAGAATGAATGCCTTCTTTGCTCCTTTTTTATCTGCAAAGACTCCTATGAAGTATGAAAAAGCAACAGCTGAAACAGTGGATATTACTATGAATAT
>JAUVXQ010000141.1 GCA_030603505.1 Candidatus Heimdallarchaeota archaeon
ATTGGCGGTAAATCTAAGTGACGACCAAATACTCTTCGATAATCTTCACTGGTTTTTAGTAGCTTCTCATGATATCCTTGAGCTACAATTACTCCTTTCCGTAAAACAATAATCTTATTGGCTCGCTTAATTGTGGCAAGTCTATGAGTTATTATAAACACAGTTCTGTTTTCAAGTAAATTATCCATAGCTTTCTGTATTTTCTCTTCTGTTTGCGCATCAATTGCTGAAGCAGAATCATCAAGAATCAATATTTTCGGATTAGCCAAAAATGCTCGAGCAATGGCGATTCTCTGTTTTTGTCCTCCAGATAACGTTACACCTCTTTCACCTACGAGAGTTTCATAACCTTCTTGGAAGGTCATTATGAAATCATGAGCCTGAGCAGCTTTTGCATATTCTACAATCTCTTCATCCGAAACTTCTCGATCAACTCCATATTTTATATTCTCTTTTATGGTGGTTGAGAATAGAAAAATGTCTTGTTCAATTACTCCAATATTCTTTCTTAATGACTCAAGAGTAAGATCTTGAATGTTGTAACCATCAACTAAAATCTCTCCGGAATCAACATCATACATCCGAGCAAGTAATTTTGTAATTGTAGATTTTCCACAACCTGTCGGTCCAAGTATAGCAACAATATCTCCTGGTTGTGTTTTAAAGTTAATACCTTCCAAAGTATCTCTAATTTTTGTTTCAAGTTTTTCTTGTTCTATACTCTCTGTTCCTTCCTTTTTACTTGTAATTTTTTTATCCCTTAGTTTATGATAACTAAAATGTACATCTTTGTATTCAATAACGCCCTTTACATCCTCTAATATAACAGCTTCGGGTTTTTCAATTATGATTTCTTCTTCTTTCATTGTTCCAATAATTCTTTTTGCTCCAGCTATTCCCATATGAGTTAAGAATAATACCCATGAGATCATATATGTTGGATTATAAAGCTGCAGAAGTGCACCATTGATTATTATTGCTTCTCCACCTGTCATCACTCCTTGAGTAATAAACCAGACACTCAATCCTATAGCAGCAGTTATTGAAAGGGAGAGAATTAAAGGTGGAAAGTACCGTGCTTGTTGCACTCCACGATCGATTATATCATCTCTTAATATATCTACTTCTTTCTGAAATCTCTTGGTTTCATGTCTTTCTGCTGTAAATGCTCGAATAACTCTTATTCCTGAAACATTCTCTTGTAAGTGAGCATTACAAACGCCAAATTGGGTTTGTACTTTTTGTGTTAAAGGAGCCATATTTCTAGCATATCTTCTAAGTGTCCAAATATAGAACGGAATAAATGCAATAGCCATGAGACCAATTTCCCATTTATACCAAAATATCATTCCAAAAGCAATACCCGCAGTTATTATTGCTTGAGTTATCATTCGTAATCCTGGTGATATGGTTGCATTAATTATTCTTACATCAAAAGTTGCTTGGGACATTAGTTCCCCAACTTTAGCAGTATCATGGAAAGCCATTGATTTACTTTGCACAGAAGCGTAGAAATCTTCTCTAATTGACTTTTCAGTATGTTGTGCTAAGTATTCATTAAGTACTCCAATGAATACATTAACTATAAAACCTACAATCCCTGTTAGAAAAATCCCGAAAATTAGCCAAAGAGCCTCATAATCTACTATAATTAATGATAAGAAATCTACAACAGGTGTTATTGGTATTTCCAAGTATTTTGACCATAATACATCAAATAAAAGTCCGGTTAGAAATGGTCTAGCCATAGTTATCATTATTGTCACTATGGTTCCAATAATAACTGTGATAGCAATAGCTGGTTTTCTAAAGATTTGTTGAAATAACCATTTTATGTGAGAATCTGGAATTTCTCTAATATCCAATTGCAACTTAGAAAGTTGATTATTATTTGCATCGGATTCTGTATTTCCTTGAGAGATTATCTACACCTCATTAAAACATACAATCCACTTTTAATTCTTAAATTTGCTTGTTTATTTTTAATATTTGGATAATTCAGTATACAAAGTATAATTTAGATATTCACTAGTAAAAAAATCGAAAAAAGAGCGTTTCTAGTTAAAAATTCGTATATTTTATTATTTGCTAGGATTTCCATTTGATGCTGTGCCATTGAATGTAGGTTTCTTTATGAAGAAATCGTAGTAGAATAAGAACCAAGTTATAACTATAAAAATAGAATATATGAATGTGAATATACCAACAGGTAATGGTTCAGAAGCAAAAGTGATGTATATGACATACACTGGAATTAATGCTGAACCTGCAATCAACATTCTCATTAACTGTTTCTTTCTATCAGATACAAAAGACAAATGTCATTATTTCCCCTTGTTCTTTAAATCTCAAATAAATTAACTTATTCTGAAATATAAATATGTGCTTATATACTCTAATTGAATCAATATGCTTTAGACTCTTTTTCAATTTTAAGTGATGAGTTTGTATAAACTAATTTTGCATTATCCAGAATGATTTTTAAATGGTATTACTGTTTTTTCTATGTAAAAACTTTACATGTTGTGTTACTATGTCAATTAACTTCCCAGCAAAGTACTTTCTATTATTTTCCAACTCTCCAAAAGAAGGAATTCATCGAAACAGTATCAATGCTGGTTTAAGAATTGGCTTAACACTTTTAATGGAAGAATACGAAGTTCACGTTCTTTTAACAGAAGAAGCAATTTGGCTAGCAACTAATCCTGAAGATATGAGGCAAAAAACTTTGGATCAGTTTAGTCAAAAAAATAAATCATCTTCGAAAACAGGAAAAGAAATAATACAATATGAAGATGATGTAAGTTTTACTCCCCATGAATTAATCGAAGGAATAATTTCTTTTGGTGGACATGTTATGACCTGTAGAAGCTCCTTAGCATTAACAGGTCTTAAAGAGGAAGACATTATGGATGGAGTAGAATTGATTCATTTACATAATGCAATAAAGCTCATGGTGCAATGTGATAAAGCATTTGTTTTTTAGAAAAACAATTTAATCAAAGGTAAAGTTTTTCTTCGATTTGTTTTGCTTTCACATGCAAACCTAGAATTTCATAAAGATGGGATAAAATATCCCAAGAAATTTCCCATTGTCTTGGTTTGTTAACAAGAATTTTCTCGAAAATCTTTAATGATTCCCGGTATTTTTCTTGTAAAAATAGAATGCATGCATAGGTATCTAGATAGACATTATTGCTCTTTTCTAACTTCAAAGCTTTGTTAATTAAATTTTCAGCTTCATCTAATTCTCCAAGCTCAGATAAAATAAAAGCTAAATGATTCATTATAATATGATTTTTCGGTAAAAGAGATAGAGATTTCTTTAATGGAGTTATTGCTTTTATTGGTTCATCAAGGTAGTAAAAACACAAACCAATGCCTTCATAGGATATACTATCTTTAGCATCTAGATTTACTGCTTCTTGGAAATGCAAAAGAGATTGTCTTATATTTCCTAAATGAAATTCTGATTCCCCATATTCTCGCCAAACACGAGCATTGTTACTATTGATCTTCAAAGCTTTCTGAACAAACATATTTCTTCGTTCTATATTCCCAGCAATTTTAAATAAAAACGCAAGAGCCATACATCCACTGAAATTTGGTTCATCTGTATTAACTTTCTTCTCACAATCTGAAATATCCTGCAAATACTCCCATTCACTTATTTTAAAAATATCTTGAGAAACAATACTATAAACTGAAACCGAGGATTGAATGAGATCATCGTAAAGTGTACAAGCTTTTAAATAGTCACCGTTTTTGGTGCAGCTCAAAGCATTTTCGAACTTCTCTATCCCTGTTTCAGTCATTACTGAATCCTGCC
>JAUVXQ010000002.1 GCA_030603505.1 Candidatus Heimdallarchaeota archaeon
CAAAATCTGTCGAATTTGAAAATATTAAAAGACTGGGTTGTGTTGAAGCAAAAATGAGTAAAACTGCTGTTCCGAGTACTACAGGAATTAGGGACATACAGTATATTGCTAGAGTTTTACCAACTTTCCCTTTCCCTCCAAGATAGCGAAAAACCCCAAACATAATCACTCCCCAAAATAATACCTGTAATATAGAAGATATGGGTGTAGCTATATAGTAGCTTTCCTTAAAATTTTTGAAGACGTCATCTATTGAAGGATCAAATGTAATATTGTTTGTTAATGATGCAAAAATAGCAAGTCTTAAACTAACTAGAATTAGTAAGACTATTATCGGTACCATTATTAAATAAACGGTGCTCATGCCTTGATAACTCTTAGAATCGAGAAGATGATGATCAACTATTCTCCTCAAAAAGGTTGAATTTGCATATTCGTCCGTATCTAATGTCTCATTTTCTATTTCCATTTCAGACAATTAATGAGCCCAAAAGTAGTTTTTAAACAATTGTTTTTAGCCAAATAATAAAGGAAAATTAGAGAGTACTGTCTGAACAAACAGAACATGATTCATCTCGTTGAATTGCAAAGGTTTCGAAAGAATTATGAAGAAGATCAGTGTATAATATTTGATTTAGCAGCAATTTTTCAGGTTCTTTGAAGACGATATATTTTATTGCTTCATTAGCTTCAACGATCCCAAAAAAACCCGCAGTGGTACCCATAATACCATGTTCACTAGTTGTTGGATAACTACCTTTTTCAGGAGCATCTTTGAATGCACATCTATAACAAGCTGTTTCCTTAGGTAATACTGTCATTAATTGTCCTTCAAACTGAAAGACTCCTCCTATAACGAAAGGTTTCCCCAATTTTACACAAACATCATTCACTAAAAATTTTGTTTTAAAATTATCACTAGCTTCAACAACAAAATCATACTCATTTATGATTTTCTCCGCGTTATCTGGTAACAAAGAATGGGCATATTTTATAAAATTGACATCTGAATTTAATTGGGAAAGTTTTTTTATCGCTGAGGAGATTTTACTTTTTTCTAAATCACTTTCAAAATGAAGAATTTGTCGATTCAAGTTTGTTAAGTCGACTTTATCCGGATCAACAATCCCTATATTTCCTACACCTGCACAAGTTAAATAATATAAAACAGCCGATCCTAAACCTCCAGCACCAATAACAAGAATTTTACTAGATTTAAGTCTCTTTTGTCCTTCAATGCCAAAATTAGGTAGTTTGATTTGTCTATCATATTTTCTATTTTCTTTTGTAGATATCATATCTTATCACATTTTGAGTATGAATGCCTCAAAAATATTGCACTTAATGTTATATTGTGGCAACATATTCTCGTTCAATCATCTGACGAAATGTTTCAATCCGATTATACACTTCAATTGCTTCTTTCTCTACAATCTGGGGAAGCTTCTTACTATTAATAGCCTTGGAATAACTTTTAGAAAAATAATTGAGTTGAAAAACAAGTTGAACAAGTTTTGCATATTGAATCATCTGTTGAGGATCGGTCACCAAAGCAACTTTAAGCGATATTTCTCCTTGTTCTTCTGTGTTTAAGTCAATATCAATTTTATATTGAGAACATATATTAAACAATCTATCCAATAAGATTCTTGCTTCCTTTAGACATTTAGATAATTCAAAGGATACTTCAGCAAGTCCTGGAACTTCAGATTTAAGTAATTCTGCGTTCTCCTCGTCAGTTTGAAGGTGCATGTTCTACACTACAAATGTGTTGGTTTAACTTCTCTATCGTTTTTATAAACTTTTTTGGGTTAACAAAAATATTTTAGCTTGAAATTTAAAAAGGAGAGGAAGGCCTAAGATTCTGTTAGTAATCGTAAGCTGACTAATTCACCATCAATGTCATTTTTAAGTTTCTCAATGGTTTGTTGTCTCTCTCGAATCAATTGCATGTATGATTCTTTTGTCATTGTTTTCTTAGTACGATATTCTTTTTGAAGTACGACTAGGTTTCTCCTCTCTTCGTAAAGTTTTCTTTCATTAATCTCAACCTTTTGGACTGCTTCTTTATAACGTCCTCTATGTTCAACAAGTTTTGCTTTTGCTTCCTTTAGTAAATCTTCTACCTTACGAAGACGTTTCTCTAGTGTAGATCGTAGTTCTTTACCTTCTCTTGCTTTAAGTTTCTTAGCAGCAATCTTGATTCTAGTTTCACGTATTCTGTCTTGTAAACCTAATTTTTCTTCATACTGTTTAACAAATTCTATTATTTCATCAACAGGTATGAATTCTTTATCTGCTTCACCTGTAACTTCTCTAGTGAATTTTCTAGTCCACCTAAAACCTAAATATACAGCAATTAAAGCCCCAACTGCTAGTATTTGGATTAAGTAAGTAATCCATACATTCATTCGAGAATAGTTGAAATTTATAAGGAGTGGAGCATTATCGCTTCCCGAGAAAGCAGTAGCTTCGAATCTTAAAATTCTCTTAAAGCCTAAGGTTCCAAAGTAGAATTTTTTCTCATAACTCACGTGTAATTGTTGATATGGATCAGGATTACTATATTTATGATATTGGTATACTGCTCCTTTAGGAAGCACAATATCTAGTGTAAGGTCATCAATAGTCCAGTTAATTATGGAATAAGGAGAAATTTTGAGATCATAGTTAATAGATCCTTGTTCTTTGAATAATACGTCTCCAAGCGGTAGCTTATACTCTATTGTAAAACGCATTATATCTCCTTTATATAATGGAGTTCTTGGGAAAATGATTAAACCTTGATGCCCAGGGAATGTGCTTTCACGTAAGTTATACGTACCACGTACCCACATTGATTGTTCATTCATCATATATTTAAGGTTCAATCCTCCAACTTCATCGTATATATTAAGTATTGTAACATTTTGAGGGAAAACTAAAACAAGAGCATTAAGGGCGAACATGTTTATTGTGTCTAATTCATCTCCCTCCGGAAACTCTGGACCTAGAAATTCTATTGTCTGTTCCTCTGTAATTCTTACTAGACCATATGGGTCAATCTCAATTTTTCTATATGCTTCAATTGCCTTAAAGAGCATAGTATTGGCCAGTCTAGTTACATCTTGGGTATTACTGACTGAAGCTAAATACACATTCATCAAAAAGTCATCTTCATAAGATTGACTAATATTGAAAGAAGCGCGAGTAATATTAATCCATTTTAAGGTACCAGAAGTTGCATCAAGGTATACTGTAACTGTAGTCTCATTTGTAGGAGTAATTTCGTGTCTTGTATCTTCAAACCTATCTCCTCCTTGTTTCATAACAAGTGTTGTTCCATTAATTATAGGGACATTATCAATAAGAGGTGTTAAATATTCTTGATAATGTAATAATTGCTCTTCTTCTTCGAAAGATACTTCATAAGGTTGAGCAAATTCTACCAGCACTCTAATATTGTAGGTGGAATCAATTTCTATACTTTCACCTGTAGGTATAAATAGAACTCTATAAGTTGTATAATTTACATATCTGCTGAAAGTATATGTGCGTGAAGCATTTGCTGTGTAGATATTTGCCCATGACTCATCTGTAATATAAAATGCAATAAAAGTGAGTTTTTCAGTGTTAATGTTAGGTAAAGTATAATTGAAGTATTTAATTGAATCCTCACCCACATTATGAAATACTAAAGTTTCATTAAATGATGCAACACCATATGTTTCAAGGAAAATAGTTCTATTAGACTCTACTGTTGCATTTAGATCAGCAGCATAATTAATAGCATCACTCAGTATAAAATCACTATCAGGATATGCGACGTTATTAGCTTGAATAGTGTCGCTGAAATTTGTTTCGGAGTTTGTCATGCCTATACTAAAGGCAGTAAGGGAGGAAACGCACATAATTAGAAGAAACGATAATGTGATTAAGATTCGATTTGAAATTGTCGTATGCATTAACACTAACCTCATAAATTCTGTATTGTCCAAAATGCAGAGCAAACTATTTTAAACATTTTGGCATTGAATACCATTTTAAGTTTAGAAAATCTTTTTTGGCATGATACAGAAAATCTGGGGCATTTCATAGTATTAGGAATATTTTTGTAGTTTATTTTAAACAATTCATTGTGTATAGCAGAAAGATAACACCTGATGAATTAGCAAAAATGATCGATCATACCAATCTAAAACCCTATGCAACAGAAAATGATATTACAAAATTATGTCATGAAGCAATAGAACATCAATTTATAGCTGTTTGCGTAAACTCTTCTTATGTAGCTCATTGTTTTAAACAGATAGATGGTGCAGATGTTGAAATAGCAGCGGTAATCGGATTCCCTTTAGGATCTTGTTCAACCAAAGCAAAAGCTGTTGAAACAGAAGGAGCGATGAGTATGGGAGCTAAAGAGATAGATATGGTCATGAATATGGGATTTTTCCGCAATAAGAACTATGATTACGTTAAGAATGACATAGAGGAAGTAGTAAACGCAGCTGGTGGAGCAAAAGTAAAAGTAATTTTAGAAACTGGTTATCTTACAGATGAACAGATAGTGAAAGCTTGTAAACTAATAATAAATACAGGTGCAAATTTTGTGAAAACAAGTACTGGATTTGGTCCAATGGGAGCTTTTGTTGACCACGTAAAACTCATGCGAAAAACAGTTGATTCAAACTTTGGTGTTAAAGCTGCAGGAGGAATACGAGACGCTAAAACTGCCGTTAGAATGATAAATGCTGGAGCAAATCGTATTGGAGCAAGCTCAGGAATAAAAATTATTGACTCACTGAATAAAATTATAGAAGATGATAGTTGGTTTGAAGAAACAGAACAGGAAGAAGAAACTATCTATTCGTGGAGTGCTGCTAATCCTAAAAAACAACCAAAAGAAGTCTACGATTTTTATATTGAAAAAAGAATCCGATTTTATAAGTACAAATAAACAAAGAGCTGGAAAAAATGAAAAGATTCGACGATAGGAAGACAAAGCCTATTTTAACACCTATGCAAGAACAATGGATGGAAATTAAGAAAGAATATCCAGAATACATAATTTTCTTTAGACTAGGAGATTTTTACGAAACGTTTCAAGAACAAGCTGTGGAGATGTCTAAAGCTCTCAATATTACACTTACTTCACGTAAGACTTCCGGTAGTGAGTGGCCTCTTGCTGGTGTTCCTCATCATGCTTTAGATTCTTATCTTAGTAAAATGATTGCAAAAGGTTACAAAGTTGCACTTGTTGAACAATTAGAAGACCCAAAACTTACTAAGAAAATAGTGAAAAGGGGTGTTGTTAGGTTGATTACTCGTGGTACAATTACTGAACCTGAATCCCTAAATAAGCTGAACAATTACTTAGTTTCAATCAATAGTGAAGATATGGAAATAGGTCTCTCCGCGATTGATCTTTCTACTGGCGAATTTATTATATCAAATTATAACGACAAAGACTTGCTTGAAATTGAACTTACCAGATTGAATCCAGCAGAAATTTTAGTTGAAAAAGATTTGTGGGAAAGACTTAGTCTAGAAATAGATATGTCCAGAAGCACTTTCACATACAGAAACGATTACTTTTTTGATGTAGAACAAGGTAAAAAGGAACTCTGTAATCATTTTAACGTCTTGAGTTTAGAGGGATTTGGTGTCGTTGACTCTAGTATTTCAGTTGGCGCTGCTGGTGCTATCTTACGCTACTTAAAAGAGACACAACTTCGTGAAAGCTTTCCCAATATCACAAGAATTAACCCTATTATATCACAAGAATTTATGACATTAGATTATAGTACGGTTAGAAGTCTAGAATTGATTGAAAGTTTACGTGATCGTTCAGAAAATGGTACTCTTAGGCAGGTATTAGACAACACTAAAACATCTACAGGGTCAAGACTTCTTACTTATTGGCTACTAAGGCCTAACTTAAACATAAAAACAATCGAAGAAAGACTTGATGCAACGGATGAATTGTCCAATACCACAATAATGAGGAAAGATTTGCGCGTAATTCTTAGCAAAATGAGTGATATCGAACGCATAATAGGAAGAGTTTGCTTGGGTCGTGTTAGACCAAGAGAATTAATTTCTCTGAAAAAATCTATCGAATTAATCCCCATGATAACTGATAACTTGTCTAATTTTAAGTCACCACTCCTAAACGAAATTAGAAAGAATCTTAATCCTCTCAAGAATCTTATAAGAATTATTTATGAAGGAATAGCAGAGGAGGTTCCCACAAGCCTTAAGGACGGAAATGTAATAAGAGATGGGTACAATGAAGACCTTGACAGTCTTCGTCAGATACAAAAAGGAGGGAAATCGTTCCTTACGTCTCTTGAAGCACGTGAAAAACAAAAAACAGGAATAAAAACGCTGAAAATACGTTTTAACAAGGTTTTTGGTTATTATATTGAAGTTTCAAAATCCTTCATCAATCGAGTCCCTCCCGAATATGAGAGAAAACAAACACTAGTTAATGCGGAAAGATATATTACCTTAGAATTAAAAGAATATGAAGAAAAAATATTGAATGCTGAAGAGAAGATTCTTGTCATAGAAGAAGAATTGTATTCAAGTATACTTAAAGAATTATCTAAGTTTTCAGCAGATGTTCAACAAAATGCTCAATATTGCGCAACATTAGATGTTTTGGCAGCTTTTGCCGAGAACGCTGCATATCATAACTATGTGAAACCACAAATAACAGAAACAGAGATTATAGAAATAAAAAATGGACGACACCCTGTTATTGAGCAAATACTTCCTACATCTTCATTCATACCAAATAACTGTGTAATGAGTGAGGATAAAAACAGAATTTTGGTAATTACAGGTCCTAATATGGCTGGAAAATCGACTTATCTTAGACAAGTTGCACTTATTACTCTAATGGCGCATATAGGAAGCTTTGTTCCTGCAGAAAGCGCAAAAATAGGATTAACTGACAGAATATTTACAAGAATCGGTGCTCATGATGTTCTTATTGAACATCGTTCTACGTTTATGGTTGAAATGTATGAGTGTGCAAACATCCTTAATAATGCTACAGAAAAAAGTTTAGTAATCCTAGATGAAGTTGGTCGAGGAACTTCTACTTTTGATGGAGTGTCTCTTGCTTGGGCTATCACTGAATACCTTCATAATAATATAGGGGATAGGGGTCCAAGAACTCTATTAGCAACACACTACCACGAATTAACTGAATTAGAGGATATACTCTCACGTGTCAAGAATTATCACGTGTCTGTAAAGAATGAAAATGGACAAATCCACTTTTTATATTTAATTAAAGAAGGTGGGATCGATGAGAGCTATGGTGTTCATGTCGCTTCCTTAGCAGGATTGCCTGATAGTGTAATAAAACGCGCTAATAAAATGCTATCAGAACTACATTTGGGTAATCAAGAAAAAACACTTGCTGAAAATGAAAAAGAATCATTAGTTCAAAGACAAATGAAAACTCGGAAAGAATCTACAGAGACCTTGCTCATCAAAAAATCTCAAAAAGATTATCTCATGAAAGAGATTTCCAATATCAATATTGATAAAATATCACCGATCGAAGCGATAAATATTCTTAATCAACTAATAATAAAAATTAAAAGAATTTTGAGCAATAAATAAAAAAATAAATTTTTTCTTTTTTTAATAATATTAACAACATGAAATCCTTTTAAAGTCAATTCTTGAAATTTAAATATATGGAAAAACGGGTTATTGAGCTTGATACAGCTACGATAAATAAAATAGCAGCAGGAGAAGTTATAGAGCGCCCAGCATCTGTAGTAAAGGAACTTATAGAGAACTCTATAGATGCCAATAGTACTCAAATAACAATCAATATCCAAGAAGGAGGGAAAAAAGCGATAGAAATCATCGATAATGGTGTAGGGATATCACACGATGATGTTATTCTATCGCTACAAAGGCATACAACAAGTAAAATCAAAACAGCTGATGATCTGTTTGCTATTCATACATTAGGTTTCAGAGGTGAAGCTCTTGCTAGTATTGTAAGTGTTGCAATTGTCGATATTTATACTAGAACAAAGGAAGAAGAGCTTGGCACTCACGTTATTATCGAAGGGGGGACAACCGCTCTAGAAGAACAAACTTCTATTCCCATTGGAACACGAATTTTAGTGAAAAATCTCTTTTTCAATGTACCAGTCAGAAAAAAGTTCTTGAAAACTACATCTACAGAAGTCAATCATATAACAGAATATGTAACAAAATTAGCATTGTCTCATCCCCAGATTGCTTTTTCGCTTAAACATAATGAAAAAAGTATTATAACAGCACCAAAAGGTGATTTACTCTCACAAATTGCCACAATTTTTGGTAACAATATTGCTAAAGCTTGTTTTCCCGTAAACAACATGGAAGAATCATATTTTCTAAAAGGTTACATTACTAAACCTGAATATTCACGAAAATCTAGAGATTACATTTACATTTATATCAATAATAGACCCATAACAGATAAAATAATTACAGACGCGATTTTAAAAGGCTACGGAACTTCAATGCCCGATAAAAGGTTTCCCATCGTCTTTCTGTTTATAAACATACCAGCTGATGAAATAGATGTAAATGTTCATCCCACTAAAAGAGAAGTACGATTCAATAATGAAACTAAAATCTTTCGTCTTGTTGAAACAGGTGTTAGAGAAAGCCTAGAGAAAAGTGGGCTGAAGGTCTTTGAAAGGGTTGAACATCCTCATTCGCAGACTCAGTTTATTAAAACCACTCCGACTTCAACAGAAAGACTGGAAACTAAGCCACCAACATCATTAAAGTCAGGTTTTGTAACATCATCCGAAAAGCCATCCTTTAAGCTTATTAGCAAAAGAGACCAACCCCTTCAGAAATACATCCATAAAGAGACTGAGAAAAAATTACCCATACATCCACAAACAGCTGAGAGGAGGTCTATAAGAGTATTAGGAATAATAAAAAATACATATATCATCGCTGAGACACAAGAAGGACTCCTTTTATGTGATCAACATGCAGCACATGAAAAAATAAATTATCTTAAATACTTAAATCAAATTAAAAATAAGAAAATTGCTGTTCAGCAATTGTTAGCTCCAGTTTCAATTGAGATAAAACCTTCAGAAATAGAATTATATAGTGAATTGAAAGAAAAACTCAAAACTTTTGGTTTTGATGTTGATATCTTTGGAAGAAGAGAAGTGATAATCCGTTCAATACCCTCAATACTTGGAAAAACAATCTCCGCCCTAGCAGCAAAAGATGTTGTAGATATTTTCAAAGATTATGCCACTGAAATTCGATCAGAAATTGACTTAAAAGAGATGAGTTTTATAAAAGACATTGTTTCATTATTTGCGTGTAGAAGGTCAATAAAAGCTGGAGACCGCATCAATTTGCATCAAGCAGAATCATTGATCGTCCAGTTATTAAAGGAAAAAGACCCATTTGCGTGTCCTCATGGAAGACCAACACTTATTATCCTTAACGCTAAATATTTGGAAGAGCTTTTCCTAAGAGACTACAAGTGAGGTAACAGTAATGGCAACAGAAGATAATTTGGGTAAAAAACAAAGAACGAAGTTACTTGATAAAACGCTCACCATACAATTACTTATGATTCTATTGATTCTAATAGCTTACGCAATATTTCTCTCTTTTCAAAGGATTTTATACTCTTTTGAAGATTTTCAAGGGAGAATAATTACAGTAAATATACTATTGTCAATAGGAATCTTGGTTGAGATAGCACATTTTTCATATAAAGTATACAAGAAAGCAAAAAAAGAGCAATAATCTTCTTTTTCCTTTATTAGACTTATAATTTTAAGGCAATATCAGAAGTTATTTACAATATTGTAAATAACATTATAAAATTAACTTACATTTTATGAAATAAATATTGGACCATTTATATATGGCCCTTGATTGAAGTATCATGCAAAGAATAGGTGATATAAAATGGTAACATCAGATCTCCAGTCCCGTTCCGAATATCAAAATGTATCAGGAATAAGAATATTTGAAAATGAAGAAAGCATTAATAACAAATTGCATGAAATCAGCATTGAATTTGCTAACACACTTAGCTATGCATCTAATAACAGAAATCACTCAACCATCAGTGTTGAAACTATTGAAACACAAATAAAACAGATTAAAGAAAGAAATTTCATCAAAATCCTGATGCAGGTTGGAAATATTTTCTAACACTTTTATTTCTTTTTCCCATAAAGATCTGCAATCTGTTCTTTCGATAACATAACAGGTATGCCTTCTTTAATTTCATAGATGTGATTATCTGGATCATCTTTACAAATTAGTCTTCCTTTATTTATCTCTATTTGAAAACATTGTTCACAATCTTCTATTGTAACCTCTCTTTTGATGTCTTCTAAATCTTTCACAATCTCTGAACCATTTTCTTTCAATTCAATAAGATAAAAATTTTTAAGGTTACAGTAATAATTACATACAACTTGTGTTTTTTTGCTTGCCTCAGGGATCTTTACAAGATCTGATATTTTCATTTCTTCAACAACTTCTAATTTCAGTGGCCATGCTTTTTCTACTGGACACGCTAACAAATCTAGCAACCTATGTTTCATTATTATCACGTTTAACAAAGTAGGTTTTTATTCAATTATGCTTTTTATTTTCTCAATATCAAGTTTTTCATACCTTTCTATAGATCCAATATCTTCCCAATAACATTTCTTTGGAATATAAGCCTTCATTTGCTTTTTCTCTACAAAGTTAGGAAAAATATCTCTTGATAAATCTATGCTAATATTTGGATCAAATTCATTCAGATAATCAAAAATTATTGGTTCTAGGATGCTAATCCCTGTATTAACCAATAATTCTAATGTTGGTTTTTCCTTAAAACTTTTTACATATTGAGCTTCGTCAATTTCAGCTGTTCCAACTCTTATCTGCCATCCTCTTGTAGCCAGAATTGTAGCCCACTTCCCGTGGTTTTGATGATATTGTATCATTTCAGTTAAGTTTGCGTCTGTAATAATATCCGAATAATAAACAATGACTCTACGACCCTTAATGTATTCTTTTGCATTTAACAGGGCGGTTCCTGTTCCTTTTGGTTCAGATTTATCGGGAACATAGGATAGATTTAAACCCCATCTCTCACCATCATCAAAATATCCTTGAATCTGTTCTTTCATATGATCAACAAGGAGGATTAAATCAGTAACACCATGCTTCTTGAAGTAAATAAGAATATGTTCCAGAATTGGTTTTCCTGAAATAGGAAGCATAACTTTTTGTATATAATAGGTAAGGGGTCTCATTCGTAGCCCTTTCCCACCACAAAACAGAACCCCAACAGTGTTTTTCATCTGTATCAACTGAAATATTTGTATTGATATGTTTTGTGATGAAATAACAGAATATGCACTACATTTTCAAAAGAAGAAACTCTTATTAACGAGAATAGAAAGGTTTACTCATGCCTTCATCAAAGACAACCTTAGATGAACTTTCAGACACAATAAAGCAAAATATTAGCCCCTCATTTTGGAAAGGTTTAGGAAACAGAGTGACATTTCGAAAAGAAATTAAAAAATTGGTAGAAAAAGATAAGATTTCCAAAATAGATTACAATTATTTTCTTAAGAATGAAAGAAGAATCCTAATGAAAACTGAATTGATACACCTTATTCCTGAACTTCAATCTAAAGAAGTGCTGGAACAAACATTTAGACACCTTTATACTGCTGTTGTTGAAAAAAACAATGTTGAAAGAGAGATTCAACGTGAAAGCTGTGAACGAAAACTTGTGGAAAGCTTGGAAAATCACTTAGAAGACACTTTAAACCCTAAGAAAGGTTCTTTGAAGGAAGGTTTCGATTATCTTCTAGAGCTAATTGAGGAAAGCCAAGATTTGTTTAAAGATTTAATGAAAATTTCAAAATATCTTGCTGACATCAGAGATGATTTACTAGAAAAGGGTCAAAGCCGAAGATACCTCTATGAAATTGAAAAAGTGTCTTCAAAACTTGCCAACATAGCTCGGAATCCCAACCCAATTGATATTCCTTCAAAAGAGGAATTAGCAGAATCAATTATGGGGCTAAGGATGATGTCAGATTTTACAAACATAGATAGCCAAGATTAAGAGAAAAATCTGAAACTAAATGTAAATTATCTTAGCAAAATTTTTCTATTACACCAAATCTGATAGAACATAATTATTTTATAGTATACAAACTCCTTTTGAGATATGAGTAAGGCGGAGCTGCCTAGAGAATGAGTACAAAAAGATTTATTACAAGTGAAAGTGTAACAGAAGGGCATCCAGATAAAGTGTGTGATCAAATTTCTGATGCTATTTTAGATGCAATACTGAAAGAAGATCCTGAAGCTCATGTTGCATGTGAAACTTTTGTCACAACTGGATTAGTAGTTATAGGGGGAGAAATTACTACAAATGCAATTAACATTGATTATCAGAAAATTGTCAGAGAAACTATCAAAGAAATAGGATATGATGATTCATCGATTGGTTTCGATTACAGAGGTTGTGCCATAATTAATGTTATTCATTCTCAATCATCAGATATAGCTCAAGGTATTAAACGAAGTGGCTCTAAACAACAAGGAGCTGGTGATCAAGGGATTATGTTTGGATATGCTACAAATACCACTCCCGAATATATGCCTCTACCAATTGTGTTATCTCACAAATTAACTCAAAAGCTGGCAGAAGTTAGAAAAAAAGGTATTTTACCTTTTCTCAGACCAGATGGAAAAAGTTTAGTGACTGTAGAGTATAATAATGGAACACCCATAAGAGTGCATGCCATTGTTATTGCTGCACAACACACAGAAGATGTAACAATAGAAGAAATCGAAGAAGGAATCATAGAAAAAGTAATTATGCCAATTATACCAGAAAAGATGATAGATGAGAAAACAAAGATTCTCATCAACAAAACAGGCAGATTCGTTATAGGTGGACCCCAAGGAGATTCAGGTTTAACGGGAAGAAAAATAATCGTTGACACCTACGGTGGAGTTGATAGTCATGGGGGAGGAGCATTTTCAGGGAAAGACCCTTCAAAGGTAGATAGATCAGCATCTTATTATGCTCGTTACGCCGCTAAAAATATTGTAGCCACTTGTCTTGCAGACAAATGTGAAGTGCAAGTAGCATACGCAATTGGGGTACCAGAACCCCTCGCAATTAATGTAGATTGTTTTGGAACCGAGAAAGTATCTATTGAAAAACTGAGAAAAGCATTCGATCAAGTATTCGATTTCAAACCAAGTTCCATAATAAAAGAATTGGATTTAAAGAGACCCATTTACAAGAAAACGGCAGTTTATGGTCATTTCGGTAGAGAGGATCCTGATTTCACATGGGAAAGAACTGATAAAACTGATGCTCTTAAAGAAGCGTTGGCTAAAATAGAGGAATAGAAGCAAATTTGTCGCTCAATTATTTTAACATACTTCATACTTATCAATATATGGTCTTAATATCTTATTCATTAATGGCACAGACATAATCTATGGAAACGAATATGATAATGTGTTTATCACAATATTTAACGAGAGTTATATAATTACTGAAAAACTAGTTTTCGAAGAAGATTATTATGGTTGGGGAAAGTCTGTGAATATTTCTCATCTTAACCCTCTTCGTAAGCACTAATACTCTAAGTCGTCTCTAACATGCGACAACATTAACAATTACTTGTTTTACGCTCTCTAATTACTCAATAGTTTTTCTTCTTTAGTGATTCAACAATTAGTTGAATCTTTTCTTCGACAAAAATCTTTTATCTAAATATTCCCGTTTCAACCTTTTTTACTCCATTTTTATCCTTTTTTCTATTAACCAAAACTAAGTCGAAGTTTTCTTTCTACAAGAAGAATCCCTTATAAAACTATTTGTTGACAAAACATTTTTTTATTCCATCGTGATTAGTGTTTGAAGATATGACAGGAAAAACAGCAAAAACTAAGCAATTAATTCAGGATACTCTGAGGGATGAGCGCCCTAATACTGTAAGGAGATTGGTTCATCTTGTTCAAAAAAAGACTAATTTAGAGAAAACTGAGATATATGATGCTATTCAACAGATGGAGAAGGAAAAAAAAATACATCTAGGTGCCACTAGAATTGAAAGAAAGCTTCCTTCTACTTTAAGAAATTTCTTCCTAAGATTCCATTATTATTCAGTTGAATTCTGGATCATATTATCTTTTACTCTAATTTTTTTCCCACTAGTTCTTCTAGTCCAAAAGGATTCTCCTGTCATTTTTTTACGGACGATAATTGGTTTGTTGTTTTGCCTTTTCATCCCTGGGTGGACCTTTGCTAACCTTCTTTTCCCAAAATTGTACGAGACAATAGATCAATTTGAGAGAATGTTATTAGCTCTCGGGGTTAATATCGGCATCGTTATTTTCACCGGAATATCGCTTGATATGTATTGGGTAATCGATGACTATTCCTTTGTTGTATCTATAGGCGTGGTTACTATTGTATTACTTTTTATATCCTCTACCTTACGAATTCTAATTGGTTCCGGAAAGCTTGAAACAGTTTTTAAAAAAGTTATTTTAAAGAAAGGCGAAAAAAAATGAACTGTTATTCTCAAAAGCTTCATATTATTGCAAAAAGCGCTATCATTTTATCAATCTTCATATCACTTGCATTTTTACAAACAACGCAGGCACAATCACAATTAGAAGCTGAGAATCTAATCAACGAAGCACGAGAAAAGTTAATTGGTATTATAATATTGTTGGAACAAGCTTATCTGCAAAACATAGAGATCAAAGCTAGTGTTCTAACGGCAGACAACATTTTAGACATAATTAAAGATGCAGAATTATCTTTTCAAGATGGAAACTATACCACAGCAATTGAAAAAGCTAATCATGCAATATCACAATTAAATGAGCTTACTGAGGATATCAATGATTTAATCGGTAAAAAAAGAGATAACAGAATAATTATCAATACCGTAACTGGAGTATGTGGTGGTGCATTCCTTGTTTTTATTGGAATTATTACTAAAAAGAAGATCTATCCATGGTATAAAGAAAAACAACTAGAGGAATATGGTAAGCTCCAGATTATTTATTCTGATACGGAAGTGAAGAAAACGAATGAAGAAAATTAAACTAGCCGTAAACAAAAACACAAAAATAACGTTTAGAAAAAGAGAGGTACAAAACATTGTGAAGTTCGCTATAGTTATCACTAGTTTAGTTATTGTATCAACATTTGCAGCAGTTTTCTTCACTTCATTTCCAGAAAATGATTTTTCTGAATTGTCTTTACTTATGTATGATTCAACAGAAAATAGTTTTTTGGCTACAAATTATCCTACTGTGATTAATACAGATCAAAATGAAACCATATTTTTTATGGTGAAAAATTATGGTAGCAAAGTTAACTATTACGAAGTTCGAGTTAAAATTACAGAACTTTCACAAATAATAAGTTTAAATCTCTCTGTACCACCTTCAGAGTGTTACATGTTATATGTTCAAAACACTTTCGAAAAGATTCTTCCCTCTGCAACCAAAGCAGAGAAAGAAATAGCGAAAACTATTGAAGCAGATTATATATGGGGACCTACATCAATTTCATTATATGTAAATGAGAATATAAAACAATTTTTAGGTGAAAATAATCAATTTAAAGTTGTTTTTGAGTTGTGGATTTTTGACACTACAGCAGGGCAATTTCAATACTCTGGTATAGCAGTGTTCTTGGAACTTTCGTATCTATAATAAGGTGATTTCGTGCAAAAAACGGTTTTAATTCTTTCGGATATACATGGACAGATGATAACTTTAAAATCCATTTTGGAAAAAAGCCAGAAAAAAGGCATTAATTTCTGTTTTATTGCTGGAGATATAACAAATTTTGGAACTATTAATAATCTTGAAAATGTTCTTAAATTAATAATAAAGTACATCGCAAAAACTTACTTTGTTCTAGGGAATTGTGACCCAAAAGTAGATAAAACGTTTTCATCATCTGCAACTCTATTAGAATCTCAATTCTATAAACTAGATTTCTTTACAGTCTTGGGTTTTGGAACACATAAACCCAAAATAAAAAATGCTCCATTAAGGAAACTACGTAAAAGACAAGAGAAGGTTTGTTTAATCACTCACGTTCCACCATATGGAACAAAAGCTGATTACGTTTCGTTTAACAGACACAGAGGTTCATTGGAAGTAAGAAACGTTCTTGAAAAATATACTAATGTGTTCCTACATATTTCTGGACACATCCATGAATCTCCAACAATATCAAAAACCAACAATTGTACAATAATCAACCCTGGACCTGTTACAATCGGTAACTATGCCATTATATCCATCGATAATCATCACAATGTTACAGGAAAAATCTACAACATTCACGACATTCAGGAGATTTAATTAATGCTAAAAAGACACAAAATAAAATTTTTTTCTGATCACAATCAATTTACCAGCTTAATACTGGAGGCATATAACTACGTTGTAGATAAATTTGCAGAAGACGAAAGCAGTGATTCACATTCACTCGAGCATACAATTCGAGTTACAAACACTTGTATTAAATTAACTAAGAAACTGGGAGGAGCTATAGATGTAGTAATCCTTGCAGCTTTATTTCATGATGTGGGGAGAAGTGTTGAGAAAAAAACTGGAAAATGCCACGCAGAAGTTAGCGCAGCGATTGTTTCCAAATTCTTAAAGAAAAGGGGTTTAGAGCCACTAATAAAGGAAGTTAGTGAAGCTATTCTATCTCATCGGTATAGTAAAGAGATTGAACCGAAAACAAAGGAAGCGAAGATTCTCCAAGATGCAGATTCTCTCGATGCATTAGGATCAATAGGTTTGTATCGTACAATAAGCTATAGCATTGAATTCAAACGTGATTTGAAGAAGGCGAAAGAACATTTTCATGAGAAATTGTTTAAACTTCCTTCACATATGCATTTTCGTATTACAAAAAAACTTGCTCACAGAAAGTGTGCAATTTTAAAGTCGTTCATTAGTGGGCTAGATTCCGAAAGCATCGATTCTGATTATGAAAAAATTTTTCAACAAATAAAGAATATTAATAGATTACAAAAAACATAATTTAAATACACATTCGCACAAACTATAATTAACGAAGATTATACACCAGTGAATTTAATGACTACACTTGAAGCAGGTAATATGGTAAAAATCAATTATACAGGTAGAAAAACACAAGAGAATCAGGTATTTGACACAACTTTCGAAGATATTGCAAAAAGCGAAAACATTTATGATGAAAAAGTCATTTACAGACCGTTTACAGTCATCCTAGGAAAAAACTGGTTACCTGTAGGATTGGAAGAAGAATTAATAGGCATGAAAGAAGGAGAGAAAAAAACTATAAGTTTGGAAGCGAAAAAGGGTTTTGGATTGCGTGATAGATCAAAAATCAGGCTAATTCAAAGAAGGGAATTCCAAAGATTGTCAATTAAGCCAAAAGAAGGGCTTAAAGTTGAACTTAATGGTGAAAGAGGTACAATTCAGAAGGTTTCTAGTAGCAGAGTAAAGGTTGATTTTAATCACGATTTAGCAGGTAGCGATTTAATATATGAAGTGGAAGTTGTAAAAAAGATAGAGGATATCAAAGAGCAATTTATCTGTCTATTAGAAAAAAGACTTCCAGGTGTAGATTTCTCCGAAGCCATCATTGAAACTAAAGATAAAAAACTCATAGTTGAGCTCCCAAAATTTACTCGTTTCATGGAATTCATTCAATTCACACGAGCAGGAGTAGCTCGTGATCTTGGTGAAATTAGTAAAAAATATACCCATGTTACTTTCATTGAAAACTTTGAAATAGATTGAGCTATTCTTCTATTTTTTTGGCTTCAATAAGAATCAGATTTAAATCAAGTGGGCACTTGATTTCTTTAATCTTCCTTATTATCTTTATCTTGGCTTGCTCCTCAAAATTTGGATGTAAACAGTTTTCGTAATATTCACAGATAACTTCTTTACAATTAATTGATGCTCTTTTTACAACAATATTGTCCAAAAATTTTGTATTTTCAATGGTTATCTTATAGTTAGCTTCTTCAACATCACACACTATCATTTTACTATCATCAATTAGGCAAGCATGTTCTTTCCCCATAATGGATTTTATTATATAAGACCTATTTTTTTCAAGCGAATTGACACATACGTGCCTCAATGGGCAAAGTTCACAGATTTGCGTTTCTCCAATATGTGTAAATATGTATCCAATTTTTGTTATGCTTTTTTCTACAAGCGTAATAACCATTCTGAGACTTTTTTAAGACTAGACTTTTTTAATATTGTCCCCTACGATATATCGTTTATTATTCCAGTTGTTTCGACTGCACGAATAGCGGCTTCATGAGTTAAGCCATCCTTGCCAAGAATTGTAAAGCGTTCAGGTCTTATAGAATGAGCAGTTTTAAGAGCTTCAATCACTTCTTCTTCAGATAAACCCAAATCCCTTGCTTTAGTGGGGAGTCCAATCTTTTGCATAATCAATCTTATAGTTTTCCAGTCCAAATCATGTAAATAAGCCATTATTAGAGTACCAAGAGCACATTGTTCGCCATGAAGTGCAGGCTTTTTAGCTATGGAATCTAATACATGACTGAACATATGTTCTGACCCGCTCCCTGGTCTTGAGGAACCAGCGACGCACATTGCTAAAGAACTACTAAGGAGAGCTTTAATTACAATTCTAGTGTATCCTTCTACTTGACTTCGTATAACATCGGCATTATTAGTGATTAAAGTAACCGTCATCTGAGAAAGTGCTATTGAGTACTCACTTACTTGTTCATTTTTTAAACGATGAGCTAAAAGCCAATCTTTTATAGCAGTTTCTTTTGAGAGAATATCACCACATCCTGCTGCTGAAAAACGATAGGGTGATTGATCCAATATTTTAGTATCAGCAACTACAGCAATAGGTGGAAGCGCTTGAATAGAGTGCTTTTTACCACTTCCAGTTATTGATGCTCTCGAGCTTGCAATGCCATCATGAGAACAAATTGTTGGAATAGATATAAACCTTTGATTCGCTTTAAAAGAAACTAATTTTGCAATGTCAATAGGTCTTCCTCCACCCAAACCTAAGACAAATTCTGTTTTGGCTTCATGCAATATTTCTGATTGAGAGTCTACTTCTTCAAGAGTACTATCTTTAATAATACTAACAGTAACTTTTTTCGCACTATCTTCTAAAATACTTTCGACATCTTTTGCAAGTCTTGTTCTAAGGTAATCATCTGTTATCAATAGAATATTGTTGCCTAGTGATAAACGATCAATAATCTCTGGCAAACTTTGCAACATATTAGCTCCCAAAGATAGCATTTGTGGCATCACAATATGTTTGAATTCATTATTAACGCTATTCATCTCTGTAATGTAAAATACATAGGTTGTTTTTATACTTTAACTATGAGAGGAAAAAGTTAAACATCTTAAAGCGAATGAAAATATAATGGCGCCAAATGATAACCATACAGAAATATATGATTTAGGTGACAAATATGGTTATCTCCCGTATATGATTGAGCGTTATGTTGAGATGTTGGGAACTGAAAGTACAAGGAGATTGCTTCTTTTTAATGAAAAAAAACTCCCTAAAACAATAAGGTTAAACAGTTTAAGAGCTCCATTTAGTACAATTTCACGAAGATTACACGAAAAGGGTATTAAATTAAAAAAAATCAATGAACACTTACCAGAGGGAAGAGAAGTATTAGAATCACCTTTTACTCTAGGAGCTACTCCTGAGTATCTTAATGGATATTATATGCTGCAGGGAAAAAATTCTCTATACCCTGCTATATTACTTAATCCTCGATCAAACGAATTAGTAGGTGATTTTACAGCTGCACCAGGAGGAAAGACATCTCATTTAGCTCAGATAATGAATAATAAAGGAACAATTGTTGCAATTGAAATAAGTTCAAAACGTTGCAGATCCTTAAAAGCGAATCTATCAAGAATGGGGGTTACGAATACAATTGTTTTAAATATGGATGCACGGGGTGTAAAGGAACTTAATCTTAAATTTGATAAAATTTTGCTAGATGTTCCTTGTTCGGGTTCAGGTATCATTATTACAGACCCCACAAGAAAATCATCAAAAACTCTGACCGATCTCGCTAATTTCAATCGATACCAGATAGAAATCCTAAGTAAAGCTCTTGAAGTTTTGAAATCAGGAGGAGAACTAGTTTATTGTACTTGTTCTCTTGAAATTGAAGAAAATGAAATTGTTATTTCTAAGGTACTAGAGATAGCAGATTTAGATCTTAAAACAATAGAAATATGTGGAGATTCAGGATTGACAAAGTTCAAAGATTATAAAATAAATTCTGAATTGAGCAAAGCTAAACGCCTCTACCCACATAAAACAAATGGAGAAGGTTTTTTTATTGCAAAAATGGTGAAAAAATGATGCAAGACGAAGTTATTTTTCAACAAAGTGATGAGAAAGAAAAGGAAATAATCCATTCGTTTTTCAAAAAATATTTCGGAAAAGCATCATTAAAAGAATTAGAAAAATGGTTTTTATGGATTAAGAAAGGAAAAACAAAGGAGGTATTTGTAGTTAACAAAAAAGTCAACCAAATATTATCAATTCTTAGTTTAAAGGTGTTTACAGCTGGTATTCCTTTAGGTAGTATTTGGGATAATAAATTTCAACTTGAAGTAGAAGGATCTAGTTTAATGAAAGACTTCACTTCCAAAATTGTTCAAATAAAAACCGACCAATTCCTTTATGGAAAACCTATTTTTACTAGTAATGTTAAGAAGATTTTTGGAGAATTTAATAAAAATGACATTGTTATAGTAATTGGTAAAGATGGGTTACATTACGGTGTAGGTAAGGCACAAATTAGTTCTCGGAATCTAATAGAAGTGGAATCTAATACTGTTTTTATTAAAGGTTATGAACAAAAACCATTTGATAGAGGTTACTACCTAAGAAAAGCTGGTTAAATTCTTTTTCTAAGGATTAATAGTTTTCTTTGTATAAAAAAACCAGTTCGTGGTTTAAAACAAAAGATATAAATAATACGTTTTTTCATCTCTATTTGCCTATTACCGTTAAATGTAAAAGGAGAACTATTGTTTCTATATAGTTTGTACATTGTTGAGTGTGAAAGGTGGGCATATTGAGTTTTAATGAAGTTTTAAACAAAGTTACAAGGCAAATACATGAACAACTTCCTGACAATTCTGAGATAACGCAAATTGAATTTGAAGGTCCTGAAGTAGCTATTTACTCGAAAAATCCTAGAGTGTTAGTAAATGATGAATCCATTGTGAAGGAGCTTGCAAAACAACTTAGAAAAAGAATTGTTATCCGTTCTGATCCAAGTGTAAGGTTACCTAAAGATGAGACAATTTATCTCATAAACGAGTTAGTTGGAGAGGTAGGAAACATAACCTCTATTGATTTTGATAATATAGTTGGAGAAGTAATTATTGAAGCATTAAAACCTGGAGTTATCATTGGAAAATCTGGTGAAATGTTAAGAACAATCATAGCAAAAACATTTTGGCGCCCAAGAGTCATGAGAACTCCTCCAATTGAATCGAGAGTTATTAAAACAATTAGACATTTATTCCAAGAGCACTCTAAAAAAAGATTGGAAATATTGAGAAACATCGGAAAACGAATTCACCGGCCACCAATTTATCGAGATGATACCATCCGCGTAACAGCTTTGGGAGGATATTCCGAAGTAGGAAGGAGTAGTTCATTGATTCAAACAGGAGAAAGCAGCATACTAATTGATTGTGGGATAAATGTAGGCAGTAACACACCCAACAATATGTTTCCACGATTTGATTTGCCAGAATTTGATGTAGAGCAATTAGAGGCAGTTGTTGTATCCCACGCGCACTTAGACCATTCAGGTTTTATTCCTTATTTGTTTAAATATGGTTACCGAGGGCCAGTTTATGTGACTAGACCCACAAGGGACTTAATGACTATGTTGCATATTGATTATCTGGATGTTGCAACAAAAGAAGGAAAAACTCTCCCTTATATGCAACGAGATATCAGAGAAGCGGTTCTTCATACTGTAGTTTTGGATTATGGAGAAGTCACAGACATATCACCCGATGCAAGATTAACGTTCCACAATGCGGGTCATATAGTAGGAAGTGCCATTCCTCACATCCACATTGGTGAAGGAGTATATAATATGGCTTTTGCCCATGATATAAAATTTTCAAAGTCAAATCTTTTAGACGCCGCAACAGTTAGATTCCCACGATTAGAAACATTATTTATTGAATCTACCTATGGAAAACCACAAGATGTGCTCCCATCTAGATCTGAATCTGAGAAACAGTTGAAGAACATAATAAAGGAAATTATTACTGGGGGAGGAAAGGTTCTCATACCTGTGCTAGCTGTTGGAAGAGCGCAAGAGATTATTGTTGTTATAGAAGAACTGATGAGAAATGGAGATATTCCTCAAGTTCCAGTATATACAGATGGCATGGTTCGTGAAGCTTCTGCTATAACAATATGCAATCCAGAGTTCCTTTCAAAATCCTTACGTGAAAGAATATTCCATGCAGGTCAAAATCCATTTTTAGCTGAACAGATGAAACATGTTTCATCTAGCGAAGAAAGAGATCTCATAGTAAATGGTGATCCATCTATTATTTTAGCAACAAGTGGCATGTTATCTGGTGGACCAAGTATATTCTATTTCAAGAAACTATGTGAGAATCCAAAAAACGCACTTATTTTTGTGAGTTACCAAGGTAAAGGAACACTTGGAAGAAGAATACAAAAAGGAATCACTGAAATCCAACTAATTGAGGATAGAAAGACTGTAATGTACAGCATCCAAGCTAAAATTCATAGTATAACTGGATTTACAGGTCATTGTGATAGAAGAGAATTAGAGAACTACATTGCCAAGGTTTCACCAAAACCAGAAAGATTTATTATCCTCCATGGTGAGGAATCAAAAACGACGAAATTTGCATCATATGTTTATAGAACTGCAAAAAGAGAGAGTTTAGCACCAAAAAATGGTTCAACAATAAGACTAAGATAGGCTAATTACAACCTAAAAGTCCAAATTTCATCCTTTAAGTGATTTATAACTCTAACAGCTTTCCCTTTATTTATTTTCCTGAAATCCTCTTGAGATATTAGGGAGATTCCTACAGCTATTATTGTATCTGCTTTCTCTTCACTAACAACCACAAAATCTCCTTTCTCAATTAGATTATCAAAATGAACGATGCCTGGAAGCATTATATCAGCACCATTTAAAACAAACTTAATAGCGCCTACATCGACAACAACTTTGTGTACTAATAATTTAGATCCCTTCAGACAATGAATCGAGGGTAGAAATTGGTTTTCCCATTGAAAAAACCAAATTTCTTTATCTTTAACTACAAAAGTACCTTTATCAGTTTTGATTTTTTCAAGTTTATCTTTTTTATTAAAAAATGTTTGAGCTTGTTCTCCAAGCACATTCAATAAATCATCAGCTAGCTTTTTGTTCTCTTTATTAGATAGAACATTCCTTGATTTAACAATCATGATAATCCTCCTTTTTGAGCTATCATTTCATTTATTCTGATTTCAATTTATCTAAAATATGATTATATGATGTTTTGATAGCTTCATACCTATCTTTAGAAGAGCGACCAAGTAGAAATAATTGTTCCTCGTTCTCGAGGCGACGACTATACTCTTCTTTAAGTGATGTTATATATTGTTCTATTGCATCTTCTAAGTTTGAAACTATTTCAATTCCGTGAACAGGAAGAGAGTAAATGTATTTCAAGGTTGGAAAGGTTTCTGCTCTTCTCTCAATTAAACCGATATCAAGCATTTGTTTAAGATGTTTTTCAACAGCTGGTCTTGAAATCCCCAATTCTTTTGTAATTTCGTCAGCTGTTAATTTCATATTATTCAATAGGTCAAGGATTTTTCTACGGGTTGTATCCCTAAAAATTGAAAATAATAAATCGACAATGGGAGGATAAAGAGTTTTACTAACCATTATTAATTTTTTTAAAATTATCACTTATATTTTTTTGGTATTAACCGAATAGATAAAGCTTACAACCCAGCGTTTTAGGTGTGTAGTTAAATGATTAACTGAATAGCTAAAGCTTACAACCCAGTATTTTAGATGTGTAGTTAAATGATTAAACAAAATATTATATAAAGTTGTGATAAAAAAGATTTGAAGCGACAAAAATGAGTGAAAATGAGATTAAAATGCATAAAGAACTACTAGAACTCCTCGAAAAGAGATATAAAGAAGGGGAGATTGATGAAAATAGTTATAATGAACTAAAAAAGAGATATGAGAAGAAATTGGAATACGCACAAACTAACTTTGAAGAATTGAGAAGAGCACCACAGATTAAAGTATCTGGCTCCCAAACACTCACACCAGATTCTTTGTCGGTTTCTGGATCTGCAAAAATACCTGGGGGTAAGATGATGAGAGATATTCGCATAGCCGGATCTGGAAAGATTGATGGCGATATAGAGTGTAAGTCTATCAAATGTGCAGGAGCAGTAAAAAGTACGGGGAGCATTACTGCTCATGGAATAGTAAAAACAGCTGGCTCATTCAAGTGTGAAGACTTTCTTCATACAGATGAGGATGCAAGCTTTAGCGGATCAGCAAAAGTTGTTGGTGAGATACTGGTTCAAGGCCATCTGAAAGCATCTGGTTCATTCAAGTGTGAAGATAACGTTCAAGCAATGAATGGCGTAACTCTGTCAGGTGCATCCACTATTGAAGGTAACTTAGTTTCACAGAAAACTATTGACATAACAGGAAAATCTACAATTAGTGGTGATGTTGTGGGTGAAAATGTCTATTTTAAATCTAAGAGATTTGCATTTGAGATAAGACTTTTTAGACGAAGAGAACTTTCAACTGTTGATGGTAATATTTTCGCTCAAAAAGAAGTAGAAATTGAAGATATATATGTAGAAAGAGATGTCAAAGGTAAGGTTGTAAAATTAGGTCCCAATACTAAAATTCATGGGACAGTTTATTATGTAGAAGATTTACTGATAGCAGATGCAGAGGATGTAAGATTGGAAAATAAACCTGTAAAAATAACTGAAGAAGCTTTAAAGCTTTAACATGCTTCTCTCTTTTTACCTTACAGAATCGCATTTTCCAACTGTTCTTTGTTCCCCATTTAAGTCTATTAAAAGAGCGGATTCCTTTTTCCCCAACGGATTTTTTATTTTTACCTATATGTAAAGAAAGATTTGAAGCATATATTTCAATAATATAATAAAATTTTATTGAAAAAACATCCAACAGATGTTATAGTCCTCCACGTTCAAAATTGAGAGAAAAATTTTTGAAAAATTGGTTTTCAAGAAAGCTACCATAGAAAAAACTAACATAAAGTTATTATGTTATGTTGGAAGAAATAATATAATAAGTTTTAACCCATCTCTATGTAAATCAAAGCATTAGAAATAAAAGAAGAGTAATAATGAAGGGTAAAAAATGAAGGCAATTATACATTTAGAAGAAAACTTAAATGTCAAATCAGGACCAAAAGGAGAAACAGTTTCTGTTGAGTCACAAGGTGTTTTGAGTATTATAAACACAAACTCAAAAACGACTATTTGGGGAATCGACTTAAAAGCTGACTATCAAGAAGACATTCAAGATTTTAGCGAAGAAATAATACCACATGTTGAAGCTGGAAAAGAATATACTTGCGATTACAAAACAAAAGTAGAGGCTTTACTTAAAATCAATGAGACATTCGACACAAATTTTGATGGAAATGAAATAAACCCAAATAACAAAGATTTAGTATACAATATAGACCAGAGTCTTGCATTCAAAATCACCATACAAAACAATTTTGAATTTGATTTAAAAAGCATCACACTAGAAAAACACTTCCTTCCCGATACTAAGGATATTAGAGCTATAGAACCTTTTGCAGGCGAAATAACTGTAACTGAAAGCGATAGAATTGTGACATGGATTCTTGCTGAATTAAAAGCAGGAGAATCTGCATCACTAATTATTTCATCTATTTGCCATCCCACAAATGTACAACCATACAAAACAGGGATTATTATCTGCCGATGTGAAGCTGATAACATATTAAGCTCAATTGTTCCAACAATTGATGGAGAATGTGATAATGTTGATTTAGCGGTTGAAGCTATCGAAACTTCAGCTCCAAATCAATGGAAAATCAATTTTGGTCTGAGAAATGCAAGTGGTTTTGAAATATTCCTGAAACATGTTAACATACATGTTAATGGTGAAGAAAAATATTCTGAAAAACCCCAAGAAGAACTAGAAACAGTTGAAGACGAGCCTATTTGGAAACAAAGTATTATTGTAGAATCAACAGGGTATCCAGAAATCACAAAAAATTTTGATTATTATACTTTATATGATGTTACAAAGCATTCTATTATAGTATTTGAAAAAGAGAATGATCAAATTTATGTTTTAAAAACAAGCGCAACGAAATATTTTGACCCATTAGAAGTTGTAACATACGCTGTTACTAGTCTAGTTGCAACAATTGACATCGTAAACACAGGTACTGCAAACGTTGGCAGGATTGAAATCGAAGATACAATTCCAAGTTATGTTGAATTCCATCAAATTTCTGCTGAAACCTCAGGTAATACAATTGAGGTGGATTTTGTTGAGAGACCAAAAGCTAAGCCAAAACCAGTCGTGGATGAAGAAAGAGAAATAGCAACTTTTGAAGCACTAGACCAAGAACCTGAATTATCTCCAGAACCAGAGATAGAAGAAATAGAAAAAACACCAGAAGATATTACTACAGTACGCAAATACCACTACATCATTTCCGATTTAAACATAAACCCCGGACAAATTATAAAGATAAAAGCAATTGGTATTGCTAATAAACCAAGAGGTATAGGTCCCCAATCAGCTGCTGTCGAAATCAAAGCATATGCAACAAAACCAACAAAGCCACATGTAGCAATAGCTGAAATGGAAGGAAAAGAACCAACTCTTATAATTGAGTTTAAGAAACGCTCGTACAAGTTAACATCAATCTTCACAAAAAAGGAAGAAGGGGATTTTGAAATAAAGATACCTATTACAAACAGTGGTGAAATGGCTCTAGAAAATGTCATTATTACACAACCTATCTTCAATGCTCAATACTCTAGTCATACTCCACCTACAGTGGATGTGAAAATTGAGGGCAGCAATGTAAAATGCCATATAAAGCGCATTAACACTGGAGAAACTGTTACTCTAATTCTACATATCAGAGCAGATGGTCCGGTAAGACAACAACAGGCAACGATTAGAATCGAAGATTAATTTTTTCTTCTTTTTTTATTATATTTATTTTAAAAATTATTAGTCGAACTAAAAATAGAAGAATAGTGTAATAACCTACATCAATAAGAAAAGAGAATAAAGTTGATTTACAACTTGTATAGATCTTTATACTTGTTTTCAATATATTTTACAAAGTATTTAATATTAAGAGGTTCACCTGTGACATTTTCAACCAAATCAAGACCATCATAAAAACCACCCTTTGAATGAATATTATCAGCAAGCCATTGACGAATAAGAGTAAAAGAACCATTTTGTAGGATATCTCGCCAATTTGGTAATTTATCATTTAATTTAGCAGCGATTTGAGCAGATATTAAATCACCGATACCATAACCATAGAAGTATCCGTAATATTGACTATACCAATGTAAATCTTGCATCACACCTAGTGTGTCATTTGGTACTTTTACACCTAAATATTTAAAGTATTTTTCATTCCAAATTTGAGGTAAGTCTTTGATTTCTATTTTTCCAGCAAATAAGTCTCTTTCTATTTCAAAACGAATAATTATATGTAAAATGTAGGTTACCTCATCTGCTTGAATTCTTATAAAACCAGGAGTAACGGCATTTAGTGCGAAATAGAATTGCTCCATGTCAATATCGTTGAATACCCCTTCAGTCACTTTCTGGAATCTAGGGTAATAATAAGTCCAAAATTCTTTTGAACTAGCTATAATATTTTCTAAAAATCTTGACTGGGATTCACCAAAGCTAGGGGAAGACGAAGCATAAATTGGTTGTCCGAACCATTCAAGTTTAGCTTGCAAGCCATTTAAAGCATGACCACACTCATGTGCCCCAGCTAGAAATGCAGATAGCACATTATCCTCATGATACTTCACTGTCACTCGTACATCGTTTAAACCACACCCAATAGTGAGAGGATGTTCTACTTCATCTATCCTTCCTGAAGCTTTTTCCGAGTAGAAATCATATTCTAGGAAAGTTGCTAGGTCTTGTACCATTTTAACTTGCACGTTTCTAGGTACTCTTCTTGATAAAAACGACCTGTCTGGTTGGTTTTCTGATTCTCGACATTTCTTAATGAATGGAATTAAGAATACTTTTACCTCATCAAAGAGTTTCGTTAGTTTCTCAACACTAAATCCTTTATCTCTATGATCAATCAAAGCATCAAAAGAATCGTGCATATTTTTTGATTTAGCATACAATTCAGCTGCTTGCACATTAAGTGCAAATAGTTTCTCCATATCAAGAAGTACCATTTGAAATTCTTTCTTCGCTTTCGCTTTTTTCCATATTTCTAGCGTTTTATTTGATTGAATGGCCATTTGGCCTACTAGTTCTCCAGGAAGTATTGTCCGACTATCATAAGATCTGCGTATAAGTTCTACGTTGCGCTTCTGAAGAGAATCTAATGAATCAATCTTTTCACTTTGTACTAATAAATCTGCAAAGCTAGAATCAATCCACATTTTGTGTAATTTTTGACTAATATACTTGAATTGTTTTGTTCGATGTTCTACAGCTAATGGTGGCATGTAAGTATTCATATCCCAGTAAAGAACACCACTTATAGATCCAAAAAGTTGCATTTCTTGATATCTTTCTAATAGTTGTTCATATGCTGATTTCATTTAATCTCATTTTCAAACTTGCTTAGATATTCAAAAAGATTATTCAACGAAGTTAAAATCACAAAAACTTTGAAAATTAGAAAAAGAAAAAAAGGCTATTAACTTGGTTTTCAATGATATGCCAGTTATAATGTACCCAAATAATTAGCCTTATCACCAAGAAATTCCTCTATACGTATAAGTTGATTATATTTTGCTGTGCGTTCACCACGAGCAGGTGCTCCAGTCTTTATCCTTTCTGCTCCAATTGCAACTGCTAAATCAGCAATGAAATCATCACAGGTTTCTCCTGAACGATGAGATATATTAATTCCCCAACCATTATCTTTTGCTAAGTTTGCTGCTTGAAGAGACTCTGTAAGTGTTCCTATCTGATTTACTTTTAATAGCAAGTAATTTGCAGCTTTTTGATCTATTGCCATTTGGATTCTTTTCGGGTTTGTTACCGTTAAATCATCAGCAACAATTGATATTTCTGGCAATCTAGCTTTAAGTTTGGCAAAAGTTGTAAAATCGTTTTCATCGAATGGATCTTCTAAGCTTATTAGTGGGTATCTTTTTACCAAATCAACATAATAATCGACTAATTCTTCACCAGTTAACTTCTTTCCATCTACCTCATAGAGATTATCGCTGAAGAATTCAGAAGCTGCAGCATCTAGTCCTATAGATATGTGTTTTCCTGTCTCATATCCTGCGCCTTCAATTGCTTCTATTAACATATTTAATGCTTCAGGAGCAGTATCTACTGGACTTCCAAAGCCACCTTCGTCGCCCAAATTTATTGCAGAGGGACCGAATTTTTTGAGGTTAACCTTTAAGACTTGATACACTTCACATGCTGCTCTTAATGCTTCTCTGAAGTTGGTAAAACCGTGAGGTAAAATCATGAATTCTTGAATTTTGAGATTTCCACCAGCATGTTTACCGCCATTGATAACATTCAACATTGGAACAGGTAAAGTACAAGCTTCTTTATGTAAATATTCAAATATTGGAATACCCAAGCTATTTGCCGCAGCTTTACATACAGCAAGTGAAACACCCAACATCGCATTAGCTCCTAATCTAGATTTATTTTCAGTTCCATCTATCTCAAGCATTAATTCGTCTATTTTCTCTTGTTCTGTCACTTCGTACCCGATAACTTTGGGTGCAATTAGCTCTTTGATATTCTTTACAGCTTTCAAAACACCTTTTCCAAGAAATCTATGATTTTTATCACGAAATTCCAACGCCTCATGTTCACCCGTTGAAGCACCAGAAGGAACTAATGAGCGTCCAAAAGCTCCATTTTCAGCATATAGATCAACTTCAACAGTGGGATTTCCTCTTGAATCTATTATTTCTCGCGGGATAATTTTAGTAATCTTTACCATATTAATCAAGTTTCTATGTAAAAAAAAGTTATTAAGGATTTTTGGGTTGAGTCTTAATCATTTTCTGTAAAATGTTCAAAACCTTTTTCTGGTAACACATAATCACTGAAAAGCGGATCAAGAATGACTACACCCTTTTGTTCTTCACTAAATGTTCCTAAATAATAAATGTCCAATCCCAACTCTTTCGCCTTTTTCTCAACATATTTTTTGTGCTTAAAAGACACAACAAAAAGCAATTCAAACTCCTCACCACCTTGAAATGCAAGTTCCAATGGGTTCAAACCTTTTTTTTCTGCAAATGTGGCCACTTCAGAATCAATTGGAACGTGATCAACTTGAATCCCTAGATTATTTAACGTGCTTAATGTTGAAAGACTTACGAAAAGCCCATCAGAACTATCAATACAAGCTACAATCGGTGAGCTGCTGAAAAATGGAAGATAAGATATCTTTGCTTCAGGTTGATTAACAGATTTATTACTCTTTTCAGCTAAACTAGGCGAGACTGGTAAGTCTTCTAATTGAATTTTAAAACCTAAAGAAGTCCAACCAAACAAACCAGTGCTGTATACTAAATCACCGTTCTTTGCTCCTTTTCTAGATACTAAAGATTCTTTTTTGCTAAGTCCGAATGTAACAACATCAATAATAACATCACAACTTTCATTCAAATCTCCACCGAGAAAAGACACACCATAGATGGTACATTGCTCTTTGACTCCTTCAAGTATTTCCATTGCTTCTTGAGCACCCATGTTTGAGGGAAATCCAACACTTACCAAACATCCTAAAGGTTTTACTCCTTTTGCAACTATATCGCTTACAGACATAGTTACAGCTTTTTTACCTATTTGTGCATGTGACATACTAGGAAGAACATCTGTTTTCTTAACTAACATATCTACATTCAACACTAATATCTCTCCAGAAGGTAGAAGGAAAGCAGAAGCATCATCATCAAATCCTAAAATATCATCGTCAATTAAACCTGCAATTTTACCCAAAAAAATCCTCTCTCCTATGTCCTTTATTCTTTTATTAGATCCAAAACTCATTTTAATCCTCAAATAAATCTGTTTCCAAGCTATTTTTGATTATAATGCCCTTTTGATATATGTTACCCTTTCACATTTTTAATGAATCGCCCAAGAAGTAAGAAGGGAAGAAGATTATGCTACCCACCAAACATTCCTAGTATGTAGAAAAAGAACACAAACAAGCCTATAGGTACGGTGGCCGCGACGAAAGCATTTACCCACGCCATTTTTCCTGTGATTCTGAAACCAAATGCTGTTTAAACTAACACAATTTGCCATAAAGCTATCATTATGAATTTATAAGCTATGATTGCACCAGAGTTATTAAAGTCAATTAAGAAACTGAGTATTGCATTGAATGAAGTGGAAGTGCCTAAACCGCCTGATGGACCCATCAAAGTAAAAAAGATACCTAAAAACTCCCCTATAACAACAGGGGCAATAGAGTATCCTACGATAGTACGGAGCTGTTTGGTTGAAAGATCTGAACCTAACATCGCAGCAAATTTGGCCATAAACCAAGTACCCATAGAATAGAGAAGTTTATAGACCAACCATATTGTAAACGGTAGAAACAGGATACTTAGTAGGAACATGATAAAACCCAGTGAGATTTGGAACTTTCCAGGAGCACCTGGATCTATTATGAAAGCAAAATCAAATCCTGTTTTCACGACTAGTAGAACATAAAAACGTAATGACAGGAAGAGTGAGAATATGAGAATAAGTAAGTTCCCTCCTTTTGTTTCTGTTGCTACTCCCATCTCTGCTATTGTAGGAAAAGGATGACGGAAGAAGTTATAAACACGGATAAAAACCTCTTTTATTGAAGGTTTGTAGGCAAATTTCTTCATTTCATACTCTAACAAACCAAAACCACAAAATGGGCATACAGAATATTCCAAAGGGACACTTTCAGAACAGCTGGAGCATTTTTGTGTGTTCTCACTCATATTTATTCAATTCCTATTACCAGTTTGTAATTAATAATTGTTGTGGCTAGGAAACTAAAAGGAAAATGTTTACATGAAACAAGAAGTTCCATGTTTTTATTTAAATTTCTGGAATCTCTTCGCCAAAATGGTAAGAACTGGAAGTGTTACTAGTATTAACTGAAAAGCTAAATGAGCTTCAACAGAAATAAGTTCAACCTCGAAAGTTGTTTTAGAGAGAACAAGGGTGAGAGAATAATTTCCAAAAGAAGTAGTCCCATATAAAAACAGACCTGTTGCTGTATCATAACATAAATCTGAATATTGGCCATAATAATTCTGAACATGGAAAATTTTTGCGTTAAATGTATGTTGTTTATCATTTATAACTAAACTCAAATCATTTTTATTCTCAATAGTAGTATTGGCTGAAACAACAGAGTTTTCTATTGAGTCCCAATCGGAAAAATTCGCAAAAAAACCACCACTCCATGGATAAATGCTGATAATTAAAGCGCTTGCGAGATCAACATCTCTAACATTTTCAAAAGTATAATTTCCAAGCTGAATATTACCTATATAGTCTGTATCAATGTTGCCTAAGATTGTGTAAGAAACATTATCACCTGCTGAAACAGACCAATCACCGAAATAAGTTCCTGGAGGCCAACTACCCCAAAAAGCATTGTTTGTTTCGCTTGATGCAACAATGTTGTAAGTTACTGTGTCACCTATATCAATATCAAAAACGAAATAAGCTCTTGCGATTAAGGAAGAACTTGAAATCAACAGAACAAAGAGTATAGCTATTTTACAAGGAATATTGATAGTTTTAAACATATTAATTACATCTTTCAGTTTTAAGATATTGTTGAAACCTGACTTTTAGGTCAATTTTGGCGGGCGAGGCAGGACTTGAACCTGCGACCTCCAGATCCGAAGTCTGGTGCCTTATCCGAGCTAGACTACTCGCCCACTTTCTATTTGTCAATTTTACATCATTATTTTTATCTTTTCTGATGAATGAATATAACGTAAATAAAAATAGTTGATGAATCAAGAGTGTATTGTGATAACTTACCGAGGTAAACCGTTATCAATCCAACTGTTTATCAGACGTTCAAATTCACTCTTCTTCTTTATTGATTGTGTTTGATAAGAATATATCTGAGCCATTGCCAAACCACCTAATTCAATGTAAGCTTCGTCCATATCGCAAATAGCAGATACTCTAGCTTTGAAATTCTCGTTTGAATCAGCTTGGGCAACATAGGAAATAAAGAGTTTGAGAATTTTTTCAACCTTTGGGGATACTACACTTTCGTCTTTAACAGGTTTGATTCCAATGTCTACTTTCTTAGGAGTTTCCTTTTTCTTTAGCTCTGGTTCGGGGTCAGGTTCAGGTTCAGGTTTAGGTCCAGGTTCGGGGTCAGGTGTAAGAGCTTTAGGTGTTTCTTCAGGTTCAGCAAATAGATTTTCTTTAATTATAGGTTGTGAGGATGATGTGGACACCTTATCCGGCTGAACGGTAGGAGATGTAGAAGGAGTTGAAGCCTCAGTTTTGGAAGGGGGTGATGGTGGTTTTGAAGGTTGTACAAATCTTATTTGGTCTGGAGATATTGTTTCCTCTTTCCTTGCGTCTGTACTTGGAGGTTCTTTAGTTTTCACCACCTTTGCTTTTTGAGCAGAAACTAAAAATTCGCCTGGTATATCGAATACTAAATTCTTTGGTAACTCTTTACCTTTTGATATAATTTCTAGGCCTTTTTCAATTTCATAACTTAAAGTTTGGAGTGGTTCATATTTTAGACCAAATTCTTTGACTTTTTCTTTCATTGTTTGACAAGCAGCTGTCATTAGCCCGATTTGCTTCTTATAATCTTGTACTTCAGTTTTCAGGCTCTTATCATCAGAATACTCATCCTCTAAAACGCCGACAGAATCCAAAAGAGCACTCATTTGCATTTTAAGTTCTTCACGTTCTCCGTCATACAAATCTTGTTGAAGTTTACTGTCTTCAATTGCCTTATCTAACTGCATTTTTTCTTCTTGGAGCTTACCTTTTTCTTCTTGAAGTTCTTCAACTATTTTGGAAAGATGATCCAATTCAGAAGTTAATTCTTGTACTTTCTCATCAGATTGAACTTGAGATATTTTTTCTTGTAGTTTTTCAAATAACTTAATCCTTCGCATCGCTAGTTGAGGTGAAATATTTTCTTTCTTCATAAAGCTTAATATGTATTCCAAATCCATGAGTTGGATATTGTATTCAGCAAGCAGTTCTTCCAAGGTAGTTATTGGTTCAGCCATCACACTCTATCCATCTATTGTAGACTAAATTAATAAAGTTTAGTTTATTATTTAGTTTAGTTTCGTATCAATGTTTGACTGATAAGCATACGCATCACTAAAAAAGGATTGCTCAATTAGGAAATGTTTTTTTATTTGCGTATACCTTTCTATAAAGGAGACGAAAATGGTAGAACTGAGAGGATTAATGGTAAACAGGTTAATTGTATTGATACAAATTTTTGCTTTTCCAGCTTATTTTTATGCTTGGTTCCTATTGGAACCGATGAAAGACTTGACACTTGATAAGTTCTTCTTTTGGGGAAGGAATCCACTTTCAGGTACAGGTGAATTAGTTATTTTAAAAGTACTTTCACCCCTCATTTTTGCTCTCCCGTTCACACTTTTCTCGATTGTTAAAGCTAACAGAATATCTGACACTTATGAATTAATGTGGCGAAGTTTAGGGAAAGTTAGAATTGATACTCGTCTTTTTTACTTTGTTAATGCTATATTCTGCTTGTTTTTCTTCATTTTACCATTTGGCGGACCCATATTAGCTGTTTTCGGAGCATTTTTTGCAGTAAAATTGCTTTTGTACGCTTTTGGTATTAAGAAACATGTTCCAGCAATTCTTATTGTTATTCCGGGATTATTTTTAGCTGCAATCCCGTTAATGGTTACAATTGCGTTTTACAGCGAATATCAGTTAGTGATGGTACCAATTCTTAGCAAGTGGTCAGATATTGCAACTATTTTCTATGGTGCTGTTTTATGTTTGGCTTGTGCTATAGCTATTGGAAACTTTTTCATCTTTCTTCGCGAAGGAGCATCACAAGTATCCTATACTAAACCAGTTCAACCACGAGTAGCTCTATTCATTAAAGGGGGTCTACTTGGTGGAATTGTTCTTCTTTATGGTTTGGTATCTAAATGGGATCCAGCGCACACATCAATGTATGTAATAAATATAATTGCAGTAGTTTTAGGGGTCTCAGAAACGATAATAAGATGGAGAAAGAAATTCTCAAAAGCGGATAGTAATAATGGGGGGTCATTTATGGTTGCCATTTTTATCGCAGTAAATTTCGTTGCTCGTTTCTGGGCAGGAGCTATTTCAATTATTATTGGTCTTTCAGGATTCCTTTTCTTTGCTCTCTTCCTATACGCGTATAAATCTGCCACCGACGAAACACTATTTGACAGATGAAATTTATTTTCCCTATCCTATACTTTATTTAAAGTAATGACAAAATTATCAGAATTTTCCTGCTAAAAAAAATCAAAACCACAATTCTTATAAGATGTGTGTTGAACTCCAAAGCAACATCTCTGACTAATAGGAGTATTTAGAATGAGTGATGAATATTTTAACCCAGAAATAACTGAAAAAATCAAAGCAAAAACAGAAATTCTGATAAAAAAAATTGAGAAAGAACAAAAAACAGCTATAGAGAGTATATCATCAGAAAATGAGAAGAAGATAAAAAAATTGAGCGAGAGTATAATTAAGGAGGCTTCTGAAAAAGCTGAATCAGAATTTCAAAAAGAGAAAGCAAAACAAAAATTAGAAATTAGACTAAAAAAAACTAAATTTCAAGACAAGTTAGTTGAAGATCTTATTGAAGAATCTCTGAAAAAAATAGAAACCTTAACCAAGACTGAGAAATACTCCAAAAGTTTAGAGAAACTGATTTTTGATGCAGCTAATACCCTAGAAGAGCCAGAGTTAATAATTTACTATCGTAAAGAAGATCAAAAACTTTTAACAAAAGATTTCTTGGCTGGGATTTCTAAAAAGCTTAAAAAAGATGCAAATATTGATACAAAATTTAGCTTAGCTGATAAGTTTATAAGTTGCAGAGGTGGCGTCATTTTGCAGATTTTAGATGGTAAAATAAGAATCGACAACACCTATGAAAGAAGACTGGAAAGGTATGATGCTGATATTAAAAGAGAACTCTCATTGATGTTAATAAAAGAATAAAGCTGATGTTTATGAATACAATATCCAATAAAAAATCTATTTCGCTAGTTATGTTTTTAGTTATAGTGATTACAAGTGTTGCGTATAATGTTAGTGCTCTCCAAGATGAGTTGATAATTGTAATGGATGGCTCAATCTCTCAGACAGTTATCACACGAGGTTCTATAGTGAATTTTCATGGTACAGTAACAAATTTAGGAAACGATTCCGTGGAAATTTTATCATTTAATGCAGATTTTATTCACTATGAAAATATCACCCAATACGATGTAACTTACACAGTAGGACTAGATCTCGATCATAGAACAATTGGTCCAAAAGAGACATATACTGCAACATTGCAAGCAGAAATAACAAATAATGAAGCAAAATACAAAGTTTCAATATATTTTGTCATTGGGAATCCTTATAATTCAACAGTAGGACCAGTTGCAAGAGATTTTTATTTGATTAATGATCTTGAGGTTAAAGTTCTTGCTAAATCCAGTTCATCTGGTGCAGTTCTTTTAATAGGTACCATTTTCGCGATAGGTATAGGTATAGTCGCACTTTATCTAATCTACGGGTGGCTTAAAGAAAGAAGAGCTACAAAGAAATACGCTTAAATGTATTACTTTTTTTCTTTCTATCCTTCCAAATTGTTTTTGTGAAATTTTCTTGCAAATATTAGAAAACCTGTATGTCCTACCATCCATGTTTTAGGACGTATTGCATTCTTCTTAAGTTGCATTTCTCTTTTTATTAATTCTATTGCTGTTATATCACCAAAATTGAGCTGTTTAAGTTGCTCGAAAATTTTCTCAATTTGATTATAGGTTGGGAGAAATATAGACACTAAGCCACTAGGACGTAAAACATCATAAGTGTGCTGTAGCACTTCTATAGGATTACCCAAATCTAAAACCACAGCATCAACATTTGCCTCATCAAACCCTAAACTAGCATCTTTATGTTTTAATGTAACATAAGGCGTAAGATTAAGTTTCTCAATGTTTTTTGTTGCTGTTTTAAAGGCATCTTCTCTTATTTCATAACTATA
>JAUVXQ010000061.1 GCA_030603505.1 Candidatus Heimdallarchaeota archaeon
TTTGTTTTCTAATATTGATGTTTTTGCAATAATTGAATCTGCTTCGCATGCGTGTCCAAAAGCTTCATGAATGAAAACTCCAGTCAAGGAAGGATCCATGATAACATTCATTTTTCCAGAAGGAGGATTTTCGGTTTTTAATAACTTCTCTGCTTGATTTGCTGCTTCTTCACCTTCTTGCTCAGGTATCCAACCTTCTATCAGTTCCCAACCACCTGTTCCACCCATTGAATCAAACACATTTTGCATGTTAGTGCCTTCTCTCCCTACTACATTCTTCATTATTCTAATAACATGATTGTTATTTTCAACACGTGTACCTCTGTTATTCACTATTATTTCTTTTTTATGAGTTTCTTGGTATGTCGCAGAAGCTTCTGCGATCTTATCTGAAAACTCTCTTGCTGATTTTTCAGTTTTAGTAATCAAGTTGAATTTGGTTTCCTTATCCATCTCTCGAGGATCTATTGATAACTCAGTTTCTCCTTTCCCCTCGAATACCCAATCATCACTTATGGATCTTATTTCTTTTGTGAATCTCGCTCCAGCTTGTGCAATTCGGATAGCTTTTTGTGCTGACTTGAGAATCGATTCTTTATCTTGACTAATAGTAGAAGTAAATCCCCATGCATTATTGATTAAAGCACGTATAGCTGTGCCACCAGTTGTATGGCTACTAACACTGTCGAATCTTCCATTTCTAACAGTAAAAGATTCGCCTGTTGAATAAGAAAAACGAATATCTAAGAATTCTGAAGGTTTAAGTGTAAGTTTATTAATAACTTTTTCAAGTTTTTCGAGCATTATAATACCTTTTTCAAGCAATCTTGAGTTTGTTCATAAAAGTTCACTTAAAAATATAGTGAAAGTCTAACAATAATTAAAAAATATCGAAAACGAAAAAAAGAGCATGGTTAGACTACAATATCTGATTTAGTTTTGCATTCTCTGCATGAGCCATCTTTTGATAGATTTTTAATTTTAACATTATAATTGACTCTCTCAACCAGAATTACTTCACAGCTTTGGCAGTACGTTGTATTGATTTCAGAGTAGGGTAAATTGCCAGTATACACATATTTTAAACCCATTTCTTCAGCAATCTTACTAGCATTAATTACCGTTTCAACTGGCGTAGCTGGTACGTCTCTCATTTTATAATGAGGATAAAAGCGGCTGAAATGGATAGGGACCTTATCATCCATTGATTTCATAACCCATTCGGAAAAGAGTTTGATATCTTCAGGTTTATCATTGTATCCAGGAATTAAAAGCATTGTAAGTTCTACATGAACACCTTGATCCCTCATTCTAGTTGCAGTTTTCTTAATTATTTCTAAACCTGGAAAATGACATATTTTGTTATAAAAATCACCATCAAAAGATTTAATGTCTATATTTGCTGCATCTATCACTGGAATCAGTTCTTCCAAAGGTTCTTCGTTAATTAAACCATTAGAAACTAAGATATTTGAAATACCATTATCATGAGCTTTTTTACCCGTATCTCTAATCCATTCAAAATTGATCAAAGGTTCATTGTAGGTATAAGCAATGGTTTCGCAATTATGTTCTTTTGTGCGACTAATAGCTTGATCTGAAGTAATATTTATCATATTATTACTCTCTGCTGAAAGTTGACTTATTTGCCAATTTTGACAAAAGTCACACATAAGATTACATCCCGCACCCCCAAAACTCATTGTGTGAGTACCAGGCTTGAAATGATAAAGAGGTTTCTTCTCGATAGGATCATCATGAACTGATGTAAAGCGATTGTATCCTAAAGCATAAAGTTTCCCGTTTACATTCTTTCTAGATGAACATAATCCTAATTTATCAGGCTGTCTTATGCAATTCCTTGGACAAAGAAAACATTGAACTTTATTGTCTTCCTTAGCTACATAGTAGGATGCCTCATGTAGTTCTTTCAATCTAATCACAAAAGGATTTTATTAGTATTTTATCCTTATATTAAATAACTATAAATCTGTCGTTGTAATAGTTTTTAGCAAATTTATCTATTTTGAGTCCTTAAAATTCGGTTGATTGTTCCTAATAATTCTTGTGCATAACAGCATATTTATTAAAAGTGTAACATAAAAAAAAATAAGTTTAATGAAGAAGTTTGAGTAGTTGTTTAGACAATGAATGAGAAAGAATCGATAGGATTAAATCTGATAAAACTAGAAAAAGGTGAAACTGTTAACATGAGCAAAGCTCTTGGCTCCAATAAAAGAATTGATATTCTTAATCATCTTTCCAAAGAAGAATTGAATCTTTCTGAAATAGCAGAGAAGATTGGTAGCACCCCTCAAGCTGTTTATCACCATCTACAAATTCTTGAAAAATCAAAACTGATTTATGTTGCTCGTGAGAAAAACATCAAGAACATGGAAAAGACAATAAAGTTCTATCGAGCTAATTATTATCCAGATGCCATTAATGTGCTCTTATGGGCTCCTCTTGAAGTAGTTGAACATACTGAACTTAAAGCTCGAACACCTTTGCCTGAACGACCGATCCACAGAATAGCTAGGAAAGTTGCAAACAACATATTTAAAGAAAGTAATGATTACAAGATTGAAACATTAACCTCTTTAATGAAGAATCTTACATCCTTAACTCATAAATCTATGAATGATCTTAAAAATGATTATGGTTTGAAACTTGATGAAAAGCTTTGGACTCTCCTTCTATTCTTCTCTGAGCTCTCTGTAATGAATGCATTCAAACTAATAATTGAAGAAGAAAAATATCGAGAAAGCTTAGATGATCTATTATCTATCCTCTTGGAAGAATGGCAAGAAAATCAAGGAAATATTTAATCCTTCTCATTTCTTTAAAATAAAATCAAGCGTTTTTTGACTAGGAGGTTTAATATCTTTCATTTCTATTTGTAATCCTATTCGATTAACATCACGAAGAGCTTCGTTGATATAATGATTGACATCTACTTCTTCTGGAGTAATTAGTGTAGGATGTCTAGAACGCTTATATAGCGCTGAATCTCCTCGTGCTATTACAAATGGGAAGCGATTATACTCTTTCCACAGAATGTCAATATTTTCTCCATAATTCAAAGCAAAATGTTCTAAAGCTCCAATTGCTGATGTTTTTGACTTATAATCCTTTGGATTTCTACGTATAGGTCCATAAATGATAGTTTGTTCGATTAGTTCTTCTCCTTTTGTGTTTTTAAAATCCAAACACTTTTTGATAACTTTTTCTTTAGCTTGTTCAACATCTCCTTTTTCTAGTAGATATTTTAAAGCTAGTTTCTGTGTTTTTTTTGCGAATGGGGAAGTATCACTTCTTATTGCCTCAAATCCCACGATTTTGAGGTCTTTCGTAAGAGCACTATAATAACTATATCGTTTCTTAGTTTCAGGTGCAAAAACGATCCTCAACGCCAAATCAACAAATTCAAGGTTCATTTCATCTGGCAGCTTCTCATCAAAATATGCAAGAAGCTGGCTTACCTCAGGGACTTCACCAAGATCAAATGTTCCTGTCATTAATGCTTTATTATATGCTTCAAAAACGGTTTTTCTATCTGAAAGTTTGATGAACACTGAATCAGTATCTCCATATATTACTTGACACTTTTCACCTGAAAATACTCTAGTCCAGTTAGAAATTTTTAGAATGTAATCTTTTGCAATTCCTGTTATTGCATTAGATATTTCTAGATTATGGAATCTGCGTGCTATGTAGTTGTGGCTACCATATACTGAATTCATAACAATTTTGTATGCACCAGCTCGTTTTTTGAGCTTATCTAGTTTATCGGCTAATTCATCTGTTTTAGTTGTATTAGGGAATGATCGAAGGTATGTTTCCATTTTATATATTTGCTTCTTAATGATTTTTCTTTGGTCTAGAAGTTTTTTTTCCATCAATTTTAAACCTGTATCAGGTTCTTTTCTAAACATATCAGAAAAATCCTTAGAAAATCCTTTGTAACTTTCTCCTCCTATGTTATTAGCAATTATCACGCTGTGAAACATTGACGTAAAATCAGCTATTAAGACGGCTTCATGAAGAGTACCTTGGGGCACAAGAACATAACCTCCTACTGCATATGAACGATTTTGCTTCCTTTTTACTACTATTTCTCTAGGAGGGTCTGGAGGAATTAATGTTCTATTCTGAAACAGGATACGGAAAAGCTGAAATTCTCCAAGATGTCTTGGTGTTGAGTAAATCCCTTCTGACGGTCTAATACCCACTAATTTCATGACTTCTAACCATTCTTCCATAGCAAATTCATAAAAAAGAGCGTGGATTAGAGATGCATCGTGAGAAGCAATTTTGTTAAACTTCTTTGGGAGAGATGTTTCTTTCTTGAGAATGGAATCAAACCAGATTTGATTTATAACAGATTGTTCTCCTTTTCGTTCCGTGTGCAGAAGTTCGGAAACATAAACTGAAAAACCTTTTTTCCCTGTTTTTGTTCTTATCCATCTTGAACTTTTAACTAGATCATATACCATATAACCAGGGATTCTATACCCTAGATATCCTATCGGAAGTTTTATTCGTGCTTTTTCCAAGGGGCTGAAAATGGTTGTGCTCATTTCAAGCAGTTCCATTCTTTTAATCAGATATGGGAACAAAACATGATTTCCACTAAATGTTACTAATACATCAGGAGAAATAGAATGTATTGTTTCCCAAACATTTTCAATTAATTTTCTTTCTGCTTCATCGCTATTCTTGTCAATGTAAAACACTTTTGTTTTTGTTTTACTTTGTCCATCTCCCCAACAGATACTCATAGAAATGATTCTACTTATACCTTCTTTTAAAATACTGGAGAAATTCATAATTCTCCTGCCTTCTTCCGTTAAACTGTTGATTACTAGGTTGAGTCCCATAACAACATAGTTGTGAGACTCATCAGTTGTTTGATTAATATCTTGATAATCAATTTCCACTGTCCTAATATTAGATAGGTTTTCCACTTCGCTGTAATTTTGTAATTCTACCCAATTCAATCCATAAATATCTGTATCGATGAGAAAACGAGAAATATAAGAAATATCTTTTTCATAGCTCTTGATACCCTTACTTTTAAGAATCCGACTATATTTCTGTATTAGCCAAGGATTTCGACCTAAAATCTTATACAAAAAAACAGGTTTGTTCTGATCATAGAGCTTTTTTGATGTTTTGTGTGATCCTTCAATCCATTTCTCAAAGTCTGGTTCATTGAACAAAAGACCTTGTAAAGTATTAAGAGTTGAGGGTATATCATCGATATAAAAATAGGGATAGAATCCTGTAATTTGAATATGGATGGGTTTGCGATCAACAGTCTTTCCATGAATACGTATTACAGGTTCTTCTTCTCCTTTCGAATTTTTTCTAATAAAGAAATCCAAATCGACTATTAAACACTTTAGCGGAGAAGTTTGAGACATGTATATTCCCTTTAATATATTAGATGACCAAGGATATATTTAAATCTTTTATAAATCATTTAACTCTGAATTGTATTGTTATCCAAATTATTTGATGTGTCAAGACAACCAAGATTTAGGTATATAAACTTAAAAAGAATCACAAATTCAATTTCAGAGAGTTAAACTTTTAATATCTAGCTAAATTAGATATATAACACTAGAAATGATTGTAAATTCGAATTTCTTTCAGTTAAATTTTTAAGCAATGAAAATATGTGTAGTTGGTAGAATCAATGTCCTTCCGTAGATTGTCACCTGATATTTATAAGAATTTAAAGAAGTTAGAACTCTCTGCAGCCACTAAAAGTGCTAATATGGAAGAAACTGTAACATTTGAGATGCCTCCTGAAGAAGGAGAGGAAATCCCATATTATTGGTTCATTTTGATGTTATCCTTTGGTCAAAGAAGTGGATATGTTTACGATCGTGAAGGATTACATATCCCTGAACCTGAAAATTATACTTATAGCGTAGAATTGTGGAAATTTCAAGGGAGCACAATAAAAACTGTTGAAATAAAAGCGAATAAAGTAGATTTTGACACCGCAATGCAGGCGTTTCAAGATCAACAAAAGAAACTACGACAAAAGGGTTTTAAGCAAATTAACCATTAAATTAAGATAAGAATAATTGAGCTTACTAGAATTGGGAATACACTTAACAAGCCTAAAGTTAGCTTCTTTGGTTGATATGCTATCTGCAATAAATGGCCAAATTCAATTTCCTTTTGATTCATTAATTTGATATTAAAGTACAAACCGATTGAAACTAAGAGTATACTTACTAATGCTAGTACAGTTATTTGCCAGAATTCTAGTGAAGTTAAGCTATAAGCTACCGTAAAACCGTAAGCAGGTAGAAAACCTAAGTAATATAGAACTAGTTGCTGAGCAAACTGTGTTGGAAATTTCTTTGTTTTATCGTATTTCATGTTAAATACTGCATGTTTTGCTGATAATGATAATACTGGATAATTTCCTGCAATTGAGATTACAATAAATAATATTCCTAGAATTATAAACCAATTATTTAGTGTGTTATCAAAAACACTCTTCATAATCAGAACATGTCCTCCAGCTGAGAATAAGCCTACAAAAACTCCTCCTAAAGGATTGAAAGTTTTGGGTTTTCGAACAACAGTTTTAGCTATCAAGTCTTTATCTGATAAAGTCATTCATTATCATCCTCGGGCTTTCTGATCAAAGCTCTTTCCTTAAGGAAATTTTCTGCAGCTCTTATGATTCTTCTTGTATTCTCAAAAGCTAACATCTCCAGAGATTCCTCATATTTAGCCCAACAATAGCCTATGTGCTCTTTTGAAAGACGAACTTCTTTTGTAGGAGTAATACCGATGATATACACAACAGTTTTTTTAACTCTTATATGCCCTCGTGAAAAGTAATAAGTCACTTTGTGCTCAAAGTCATCTTCAATATTAATATCACTGATACCTGTTTCTTCTTCAGCTTCACGTAGTGCAGCTTGGATAATAGTCTCATTTTTCTCTATCCTGCCTTTTGTTAAACCCCATCGGTTAGCTGACGTCCAAGACCTTCCATAGTTCAGAAGTAGATATCTTCCACTATTGTAGAGTACTATCCCAGCTGATTTTTCAAGATCCATAGTATCATCTTTTTCTGATTTTAAGAGCGTATTTTTATTAAGATATTGGTTGTTATGATTACAAATCACCAAATTTCTGTAGAGATATATCTATTCAACTACTGTTTTATCAATATTGTTTGTAATTCTTGCTGGATGAAGGTTAATAGTTCCAAAAGCCATTGATTGAAAATTCATGAAAT
>JAUVXQ010000038.1 GCA_030603505.1 Candidatus Heimdallarchaeota archaeon
GTTGGTCGAAAACAACCTTATGCACAGTTTTTAGATGATGTGAAAAGAAAACTTGTAGCTTTAGGTTTTCAAGAGATGAGAGGTCCTATAGTTGAGCTAGAATTCTGGAATTTTGATGCTCTTTTTCAGGCACAAGATCATCCTGCTAGAGAATGGTCAGATGTGTATAGAGTATCTAATCCTCAAAAAGGGTCTTTACCTCAAGAAGAATATGTTGAATTAGTGCAAAAAGTTCATGAAAATGGGTATGACACAGGAAGCAAAGGTTGGAGATACAACTGGGACCCAAAGAAATCTGCAAGAATGGTGTTAAGAGCTCAAGGAACTTCTGTCAGTGCTAGGACATTAGTTAATCTAGCTGTTCCTTCAAAATATTTCAGTATTTCACGTTGTTATCGACCTGATACAGTTGATGCAACACATTTATCCGAATTCAATCAAGTTGAAGGAATTGTTGCAGATCCTTCGATCACTTTTCGAGATTTATTAGGTATTCTAGATACATTTGCTAAAGATATAGCAGGAGCTAAAGAATTTACATTCAAACCTGATTATTACCCTTTCACGGAACCTTCTGTTGAACTTAGCACAGTCGATCCAAATCTAGGACGAATCGAGTTTGGAGGTGCGGGTATTTTTCGACCAGAAGTCACAAGACCTTTCGGTATAGAAGTCCCTGTAATTGCTTGGGGACTGGGTATTGATAGATTGTTTATGGTGAAACATGAAATTACAGATATTCGTGAATTATTCAGTTACAAATTAGATTGGTTGAGAGAAGAAAAAATGGTTTGAGGTGAAACAAAATGGTAACAATAAAAGCTAGCTATAATAATATGAAAGAACTCATTGGTGAGGATATTACAGTTTCAGAACTGGATGAACTTCTTTCTTTTGCTAAGTCGGAAATTAATAATTATGTTAAAGAAGAAGATATGCTAGAAATTGATGTTAAGACAAGTAACAGACCTGATTTATGGTGTCCTGAAGGAATGGTTAGGGAAATTAAGGGAATTCTCGAAAAAGAAAAAGGCATACCTTCATTCAGTATAAAACCGAGTGGTTACAAAGTTAAAGTTGACCCAAAATTAACCTCAAGTCGCCCTTATATTGCGTGTGCAGTGGCCAAAAATTTACATCTTTCTGATTATGTAATTAAACAATTTATGCAACTGTCAGAAAAAATAGATCACTCATATGGAAGAAGGAGGAAAAAAGCTTCTATTGGTCTGTACAATCTCTCAATGATTAAATCTCCCATAGATTACAAAGTTATAGAAAAAACTCATCGTTTTGTTCCACTAGGTTATGACAAAGAGATGAATCTCGAAGAAATTCTAGAACATCACGAGAAAGGGTTAGAATATGGTTACATAGTGCGAGAATATGGACACTATCCAATTCTTCTCTCCTCTGATGGCGTAACTCTATCGTTACCACCAATTATTAACAGCAATACAGTTGGAAGAATAACAGAAGAGACAAAAGAATGTCTAATAGAAGTAACAGGAATAAACTTTGAGACTGTTAATGTAGAACTGAATGTTTTGTGTCAAACTTTAGCAGATAGGGGTGCAGAAATATTTAGTGTTGAGATAATATATCCTCAAGAAATTCACAGGGAAAATGTTATCACTCCTGCACTCACGAAACAAGAGATAATAGTAGATCTTGAGATAATAAACAAGTATTTAGGAACTGAAATAACTTCTTCTACTGCTATTAAAATCCTTGAAAAACGTCGATTTGAAGGAAAATCTTTGGATACATCAAAAATTAATGTGATTATTCCTCCCTATCGTTTAGATATATTACATTGGGTAGATATTGCCGAAGAACTTGTAATAGGACTTGATTATAATAAAATTAGCGCAACAAAATGGCAAGTTCTAACAACAGGCGGGTTATCTCAAGAAACAGAGGATGAAAACGGAGTTCGAAATATCTTAATTGGTGCGGGAGCTATTGAAATTATTACTAATACTCTTACTGATTTAGCTATATTAACTGATAAAGTAAATCTTGATGATGACTCATTCGTAAAAATAGAAAATCCTGTTAGCACATCCTACAGTGTGATTAGAAACCAAATTTATCCCAATCTAATTTCTGTTCTTTCAAGAAATACGCATGAATCATATCCTCAAACTATATTCGAAGTTGGGGAAGTTGTTAAGATAGATAAGGAGAAGCTTTGCACTCAAACTAATTTAGCTTATCTTTATGCTGATGCAGAGGCAAGTTTTGAAGATGCACATAAACTATTACATCGACTCATGTCTCTACTCAAAGTAGAATATAGCATCGAAACAAAGGAACATCCTTCCTTCATATCAGGAAGATGTGGTATAATTCTTGTAGAAGGAAATAAATGTGGTGTAATCGGTGAAATCAATCCAGCTGTATTAGAAAAGAATTTGATTTGGGTACCTGTTGTGGGTCTGGAACTCGAGTTATTCTTACTTCCATCTCTATCCTGCAAAAGAAAATTCACTTTTTAATTATTTTCTTTCTTATCTTTATTCTTTCTAAACTTATTATTCTCTCCCAAATTGTATCTGTCAAATATTTAAGAGCATCATCGTTATTATATGTGTCAATTACGGGGACCTTTGCTTTAATTGACACTTCGTAAAGATAGTCTTGAATACTTCTTATCTCTTTAAATTCATCAATATATTTTTTGGCTTTTCGAAAAACTTCTTTAGTTTCTCTTGATTGGAATCTCAACAAGTGCTCCTTCTCATCTTTCAGATACAGCAAAATAAGTACAACATGAGGATTTTGAAGAATAGAAGGTTTTAGAATATTTGGAGAGAGATGAACACCTTCAATTATTGTATTTTCTCTTGAAAAAAGTGCACTTTGTATAGCTGCTTCTATACCCACAACTACAAGACGACTTTTTTCTTCATATCCAACTATTGATTGATGAAGTACGGGGTTTAGCTGAGATTTAAGGTGTTTGTAGGCTTCATAACTACTACAATGTAATTCAGGAACTAGCTTTGGTGAAATAGTCTGTCTTAAAATTTCTCTAATCATATCTGTCCAAATAATATTAGAAATTTCCAATCGTTGAGAAAGGAGAGATGCCAACGTACTTTTGCCAATACCTGGAACACCAGCTAGTAATATTACTATTGGTTTGTATTTTTCTTCTCCTTCCTTTACTATGTACCTTTCAACAAAATTTTTATCTCTTTTTTCTATTTCTGAAGTTATTAACTTGATTAACTGTTTTTTATTTATCTTTTCAACAATTGAACTAACTTTTTGTTCTACCTTACTTGCAATTTCATGAGATGTGTTCATGTCCATTCCTATTGCGATTAAGGAGGATGATAAGATACCCTTAGAAAAATACTCGTACTTGTCTTTCTTTTTATAGATTTTAAGTAAATCATCCTTTTGTCTAATACTCATTACTACACATTAGTTTATCTCACCTAAAAATATAACTTTTGTTGATTTGATTACTTATGATATGATACTACTGACAAACCTTCAACATATAACTTATAAGCAAACCGTACTTATATTTTTCAATGAGTGATTCCATTAAAACTAATCTCCTACATTTTGTTGAATCATTCTCCTATTATCTTATTGATGAAGCAAGAAAGGAATTCGGAAAAAACGTTGAAGATATCCAGATCCAAGATATCGAATATCGTAAAGAAGCAGGGCGATACGGCGAAGTTTATGTTATTGATGTATTCTACTCATCTACATTTGGATCTCATAAAACAAAACTTGCAATAAAATTCATGGAAGATACTAATGACATTCTAACAGAGATAAAGAATAGTGCTTTATTAGAGAAAAACTTTGTTTCTAGATCAATAGTAAGAGTTCCGAGATACATTTATGTTAATTTACAAGCTCCTTCCTTTATTGCTTATGAAGGAATGGAAGGTATATCTTATGAAGATGCTACTCATATTTCTGATAAGAGCTTCTGGGCAGGATACGTATTATCAATAATTCACGGAAGGGAAACAAGGAAAGTAATATCTGATATTTATGAGGAGATGTTTAGACGTTTGGTCTTAGCTATCTTTGGAGGACATGATTCAGAGCATGAGATAATGGAGAAATCAAAAATCCTAATTCAAATGATGAATGAATCAGGTGGAGGTTGTAATTCTTTTGGAGATTTTCATCAAAGTAATTTACTTGTCAGAGGGACACAAAAAGGGGATTTGTTAAGTATTGCACTTATCGATCCAACATTCTGGATGGAAGGATCCTTTGACAGATTTGAAGATATAGGAACTTTTTTCGGAAGACAAGCGATTGTTGAATTTAGAGAAACACATGATTTTGAAGCTGTTGCAGAGGACATAAGAGAATTTCTAAAAGGATATGATGTGCACTTAAAAGAAGTCAATGCACCTTTATTGGCAGAAATATATCCCAAAGGATATCCTCTAGATTTATTTTTAGCAATCTGGGCAATGATGGATGTTATGGATAAAACCAACACTCTCAATATACCTGAAGATCATCAAGACATTGTTTCTCTAAAGAACATGGCACAATATTGTCTAATTAGCCATCCAATGAGAACTAAAATTGATTCATAAAGTAGTATAATGCGGAAGAAATTTAAAGTTCCATTCAATAGATATTATCAAGATATGAGCGATAATAAAGAAATCTTAATGTCAGCAAATGCTATTGCTAAATGTCTAACCATTGATTCAATGGATCACACCAAGGAATCAGCTGGAGTACTCTTAGGGTACATTGACAAAGATACAGATACTCTAATTATTACTGACATGGATACTGGGAAGCAGAAGCAGACCGCAACCTATGTAGTAATAGATGATGAAGCACTTGTACAGATAGTGAAGGATTTACAGGATAGGGAAAGAGAGGAGTATATTGTTGGATGGTGGCATACACATCCCGGATATGGTACTTTTCTTTCTGGAACTGACAAGGGCACTCAACGTACTTATCAGAACTTATTCCCTGAAGCAGTTGCTATGGTTATTGATCCTTCTAAATACTATGGTTCTAAGAATCAAAAGGATCTTGATATAAGTTTTTTCAGATTAATTAATGATTTTGATTATAAACCTGTACCCTTTGGTATTTATTATGATGATCATACAAGACATCTATCCAATCTTGTAAGCGTTGAACTTAAATGGAAAATTCCCCAACTTGCTCCAGATGAAGTAAGAAAACTTCATTTGAGACTAGATTCTCTACATTCATCTACATTACTTGATGAAGACAAACGTATTTTGCATGGTTTTGTTGATATTTTAAGTGCAACTGTAGGAAAAGAGATTGACTCCAAGGAAGAAAAGGAATTGCTCAATTCCGTAGACTATAAACTATCTGGAATAGCTGAAGATATTGATCGTATTTATGATAATGAGACATCTAATATTTATGCGATTTTGAATATCATAGCTGTTGTAGTTTTCGTTATTTCATGGTTTTTAATTGCTCGTTTTTCCTAAATCTTCTCTCTATAATTAGTATTTAAGAATTGTTTCTCCAACTCTAATTGCTTCTAGAGTGGGTTTGACATCGTGAGTACGTATAACGTGTGCTCCATTTACCAATGATATCATAGTTGCGCCTATAGAACCATAGAGTCTACTTTCAGATGGTGCATCGTTAATAGCCTTTCCAATAAATGTTTTTCTACTTATACCCACATAGATGGATTTTTCTAAAATTCGAAAATCTTTCAGCTTCTTGATAATATTATAGTCATGTTTGTATGACCTTGCTTCCCAACTTCCAATACCAGGATCAATTAAAATGTTATCCGGTCTAATTTTATTTTTTTCTCCGATGATTATACTTTTATCTAATTCTTCTATTATATCAGTAATTTGAAAAACGTCACCTGGTTCATTTTTTGAGGCCATAATAACAGAAGAAGCATCATAATCTCCAATAAGTTGTGCTACTCGTTGGTCTTTTTTAAAGCCTGATATATCATTAATTATGCGAACACCTTTTTTCAAAGCATAGTCTGTAACATTGCTTCTTGTTGTGTCAACAGAAAGCTCAACATTATCATATGAGCTAATGAAATCAAAAACTATAGATAATGCACCTTGTATGATTTTTTCCTCTTCCTCTGAATTAATTCTTCCTTCCCCTCCATATATTTGAATAGGACGAGTAGATTGTGCACCAATATCCAAACAGTCAGCTCCTTCTTTAATCATTCTCATCACATTATCTTCTATTGTTTCCTTTGTACTAATTGATTTTTGATAGAATGAGGTAGAAGAAAGGTTAACAATCCCTACAATCCGACAAGGATAGCTATCTCCAACGGGAATTTTACCTAAAAAACTTTTAATTTTCATTATATTCACTTTTCTTTTCAAATTCTAAACATGGTAATAGCGGCCCTAGAAACATACAATCTTCTTCTGTGATTAGGGTGTTAATATCTATTTCATTATCTGGAGTGACCTTCTCGATTGGATAACCACGTATTATAACAAATGGTACTCTTTCATTAGTCTCCCCCATAACTAATTCAGCTGCTGTAGCAAGCTGATCGGCTATCGCTCGATTAGTGATATGCATTGGTCTATTAAACAGATCCAATTTTCCTCTTTCATCAGTCACTGATTTAAAACCGTAAGTTCCTAATGCACATCCAACAGTTCCAAGTCTCATGGGCATTGTCCTTGAATCCGCAATAACTATTCCTACAAATTTGTCAGTTATTTCTCTTAGTTTAATATGAATATTTTTTGCAGATTTGTTGCAATTTTTTGGAAGAATAATTGCCCGGTTTTCTCCTATATTTGATTGATCAGCACCAGCATTCGCTAATAATCCATACTTATGAACTGTAGTTATAGCTCCTGGAACTGTACCGATAAATTGATTTTCACATTCGTCTAAAATTATTTGTGCAAATTCTGCAGGTATTATAGCTTTTATTGCAAGTTTTTTTGCTGTTTCAGAAGGACTAATTTTGCTATAATCAATAACCGCTTTTTCAGTCATTGAAACAACTTTACTAGCAATAACTAGTATATCCTTATCTTGAAGAGTAATTCCTTCTTTTGTGATTGAATCTATTAGTACATCGATAAGCTCATCGTTTTCATCAATTACTTTTGTTGAAGCTATAGGGATAATAGAGATTACTTTCATTTGAATCACATTTTAGTTAATGTCTAAAAATCATTCGAAATAAGTTTATTTCTATTCTAAAGTACAATTTTGCTCAGTCCATTATCAAAAATTTCCAACAATTGACCTAGGTAAGCTCTCCGTATTAGCAGACTTAGCTTGGGCTGTAGATTGAAACATATGTTATCGAAATGAATAAGATACAACTATAATTCAATTATTGTTGATAAGTAGCTTAATATTAGAAAAAGTATATAAGCAAACTTTTCACTGTCACAGTAGCTGTGTAATTGATGTTTCATGCACTTCTTTCCCTCTCCGGTGTGATATTATGACTTTATTGGAAAGAGTATTCAATATTTCACAATATATGGACGAAAAAAAATACGATGTTCAGTCTAAAGAATTAGACCCAAACCCATGGACATCGGAATATTTGCCCGAACTTTATGTCTCTTCTGAAAAATTGAATAGTCAAATTGCCAGACTTATTCAAATTTTAAAGGAAGGTAAGACATTATCGATTCTCTTGGGCAATATTAAATCTGGGAAATCCTACCTTATTAATCTCTTAAAAAATGGTTTGTCTGAAACCTTATTAAAATACATCTCTAAGAAGAAAGCACATGTAATTTCATTTACACCAAATGATATTCCGAAATACTCTCAATCTACTTTTATGCAAGAAATTGGACAGCAAGTATTTGGAAAATCCTATTCAACGAAGGAGCAAACAAAGGAGCAGACTGTTGTTTCTCTAAAAAGGTATGTAAAAGAAAAGGATTGTTTAATAGTTCTATTAATAGATGATTTTCAGAATGAAAATCTTAAATTAATTTCGAGGGATGCGGCAAAACTCATTAATTCACTAAAGGAACATCTTGCTTGTATTATAGCTTGCAACATGAAAGATATAGTTGACTGTCAAGACGGAATGCGAGAAGGAGGTTTTAGTGATTTTTCGTATTCAATTCGTCTCCCTGAATTCACTTTAGGCGAAACATACGAATTAATTAAGAAGAGAATGTTATATGCTTTAAATCGCTCTAACATCAGAGTTACAGATATTTTCACAGAAAGAGCAATAGAATCAGCTTGGTTAAACTCAAAAGGCAATCCTTGGGTACTTATCTCAATATTAGCTGATGCATATGAATACTCAAGAAAGAATGAATCTACAACTGTAGCTTTCAATGACGTGATGACTGTAATTAATATGTATTCTCGTTCCCCTGTTTTTGGCTATGCTGATAATAATGATGCTTTCATAATTCAGCAAGCTTTGAATAGTTTTCCACAAAGAGAAAGACAAGTTTGTGAATACTTGATTCAGAAAGATGCTTCAGCAAAAGAGTTGACTAATTCTCTTTACGGAAATCTCTCTTCTACAGAATATCGTAGTAAGTATATGGGGACTAAAAGTTTCTTAAAAAGATTGAAAGAAAAAAATGTTGTAATGGTCAAAGGGAAAGAAGGTAGATCAATAATTTTTGGGCTTACTCCTAAAATGAGAGAATGGATAACTCAGTTTTCAGAAGAGAAAAGAGCATCTAGAAACGATGAAAATTAAATTATACTTGATTGAGTCGTTGTTCAGTATTTTACAGTGGTTAG
>JAUVXQ010000066.1 GCA_030603505.1 Candidatus Heimdallarchaeota archaeon
TCGCGTAGATGTGGTCTTAGAGGGAACACACGAATGTTTCCGCTCAACTACACTCTTACATCACTATATGTCTACTATTCCCTCAGGAAATATCCCCATCTTAGGTGTAGACATCAACCGCTTAGGAAAGTTTATGTTGACATTCAACACACCCATTGAGCTCCCCCCAGATTTGCTCAAATTAGCAGAACGTTATAGCCTCTTAACTGATAAAGTTCTCAAAGAACTCAATAGAGGATTAGCTAAAAAACGTAAATTACGCGATTCTCGAGGTTGTTGTAAACTCATTGGGGAATTAAATAGAGTTTATACTCGCAGAAGTAGGATTATGCGTGAAATTCTTCGACGGTTACCCTTCTTTATAGCAGCAGTTATAGTTAAACACCACAGTCGTGTCTTGAAGATTGAGGAACTTAATATTGACCCCACAGGTACGAAAGGGGCATTAGCTAAAGCTATCTACACCATGCCTGATAACTCTTTCATCTATGACAAAGCTGTCTGGTTAGCTTCTTCAGAACTAGGTTATGATGTTAACCTAGAGCAAGTTAATCCCTTCCATACCAGTCTACTCCACAATGTTTGTGGAGGAGTACTTGATCGTAAGTTAGATTATTACGACCATGCTTATTGCAAGAACTGTGGACTGAAAGTCAATACTCATACAAATGCAGCTTTAAACATCTCTTTAAAACAAGGTAGACCTTTATCTTCACGATCCTTTCCTCCCCTCAACGCACGCGAGGGGAACCATTCAAACGACGGTTAGAAAGCCTCTGGTAATTTTAACCAAGTTTCATAACGTGCGCACTAGAAGTTTTATCCTCACGTTTGAATAATTCAAAACTCATCCCTTCAATGAAGAGATTTATGCTATCGATAGCGGAAAGAACATCTTGAATGAGTATCTTGTAATCTCTTTTCAAATTCTAACAACCTCTGAGTAGATAAAATCTCGCAATTCTTCCCGTACAGCTCTTTCTGAAACAATGTCAACTTTGATGTTCAATTTTCCCTCAAGAAAGTCTGCTAAACCAACGAGATCAAATAAAGATGCTCTATCAAGAAACTTGACCAATAGATCGACATCACTTGCTGGTTTCTGTTCATCACGGACAAATGAACCAAAAACACCAATGATTTCAGCCTTATATCTGTCTCTGATTAAGCTTTCAAGATCTTTTAGAACATTAATCACAGAGTCTAGCTTTCTTTCCATACAATAAATTACAAGTCAGCATATATAAATGTCGAGTTTTTATTATTTCGTAATGTTAAAAGAACATAAAAAGGAAGAAGAGATATATCCAAGTACTATTTTTACGAAATCTTTATTCTTGTTCTTCCTTCTTATCAAGATTTCTTTTCTTGTTTAACTTTAATGACCCATTTAGAAGCTTCAAAACCATTCTGTTTCAATATTAGATTTATTTTACCCATATGATGTTGAGAATGACGGATATTGTAGATAAGTCGATGACCTAATGTTGGACCAGTCCACCAATAACTGTTTTTTCCTTCAATTTCCTGAGCTGTAAGATCAGCAAAGAGATTCTGACATTTCTCCTTAACTTCTCTCAAGTAACTCTGCATTTCAGGTTTGGTTAGAATAGATACAGGTTTTTCGCCTAGATTCTCTTTGCAATCAAACCTTTCAATATGTTTCCGAGGACTAGTTCCTAAATAGAAATCTAAGTAATAAATGGTATGATATATTTCTTGCCAGAATTGAGGTTGGTGAGAATCATCAGACCACAGTTTGTCTGGACAGAGATCAATAGCTTGCTCAATCATTTGGATTAAAGCAAAATAATTTTCCTTACAGATATCTAGAAAAAGATCATCCTTCAATTTTTATACCTCAAATAAAAGAAACAATGCCAATAATAAAACATTTTGAAAAATGAAATATCTTATTTTCAGAACTATACAGAGATAAAGTGTATTGCACTTAAAGTATCATTACATAAAACTTCAACTATATTTTTTCCAATCATTTTTCTATTGCTATGCTTAAGAAAACCAATATCATTCTTCAATATAAACAACCTCTTTCAAAATACTAGGTCCTAGATATGGACTGAGAGCTTCTTTAGTAACTAAGTCAACTTTAACCTTTAATAAATCCTCTAAGAAGAAATGTAAATTCATGAAATTATCGAAATTTTTCTTTCCAACTTCAAATTCAACTAATATATCAAGATCACTGGCACCTTCTTGTCGTTCCTTTACATAGGAACCAAAGACACCTATACTTTTAATACCAAATGATTGGATTGTCACCATGTTTTTCCTCAATATTTCTAAAATATCTGAGAGACTAAGTAATTTTTCCATTATTAAAGAGATAAAAACTGCTAATAAATAGATTTCGAAGGAATAGAAGAAGAAATACAACAACGATTCACAAAATTGGGAAGTAATATCATTCTCATACTAAATTGTATTAAAATGAAAATAATGGTGAATATATATGAGTGAAAAAGAAGATAATGTAATCCTTTAACACATAGAAGAGGCTATATTGAAGATAGAAAGAGACAAAAAAGATCCTGATTTAAAAATTTAAACATGACATAATTAATGATATGATTCTATCAATAGATGACTTAAAAAGTTGAAAAGTGGGTTACAATAATGTACATGAAAAATTGAACTTAAGGTGAAATGAATTATGAATGAGAATGATAGAATAATCATTGATTCTGAAACTTTAGTTGGTAAACCTGTAATTAAATGAACAAGGATTAGTGTAGAATTCATTCTAGAACTTTTAGCTAATGAATGGACAGTCAATCAGATTTTAGAAAATTATTCTCAGCTTAAAAAAGAAGATATTATAGCGGCTTTAGATAATTCTAATTGCTCTTAGACATCTAGGATATGTACCAAAAAAACAATCGTATTATCCACCATAAATAACCACTTGTTCAGAGAGGATTGATTCTTTTAGATATGGATGGATAGAATTGAAGGTGATTACATCGACTTTTCTATTAAGAACTTCTTCTATCTTCATTTCTAGTCTTATTAAATCAAAAAGAGATTTACCTTCGCCAAATTCAACAAGGATATCAATATCACTTGATTCTGTCGCGTTCCCCGTAGCAAAAGACCCAAACAATGAAGCCCTCTTAATGTCGAAGCTTAATAAAATTGGTTTAATTAATGAAATAACTTCTTCAATTCTATTTTCCATTCTATGTTATTGTGGTGTTTGTAGAATATTACTTTTTTGCTAGCGAATAAGCAGAAAATAAAATGAGATTATGTTTAAATATGGCGTTCTGTAATTAATATTCGTATAGAATAGGATGTAGGTAGTTTTGCATGAGTTATTTTTCCCACTTTCCCCACAATGAAGGAAGTGGTATTAAATTGTGAGGACTCTTCCCAACCCAAGAACGTACAAGGTGGCAGCGCTACAAGCAGTAACATCAGGAGCTTTAAGCTCTGGGATTACACCTCCAACACACAGTGTTAACAGTGGTGAGGGGGTTCATCTCCTCTCCGGGACTCATTACTGGAGATACCTTGTTGAGCACCTTAGGTACTCACTCCAGCTCCGGAGCAAGTAGATTATACTTGACTTATTGTCTGCAGCCATTGGCTTAAGACTGGGAAAACACGAAAATGACTCAGAGAAAAATACCTTCCAGTGAGAAGATCTTTAATTGAAGTATATTTTGGTTGCAAGACATATTGGATTAATCTCCTCGCGATATTTTTTGCTCCATTCAAATCAGCATTAATTTGATACCCACAAGTGTGGCAAATGAACGTAGGTTGATCAAGTCGAAGAGTGTGAAAGGACCCACAACGAGAACAAATTGAAGACGTCCACGATTCCCCAATTGACATCACTCTATGTTCTTCCCAACCCTGTAAAGAGAGTTTAAACTTGAGTAATTCTATCACTCGTCGGTAATTCCATTTATGTACACTTTTCCTTGAACGAGGGCGCTGATTCCCTCGATAGTGACTCTTCAGAATATTCACAGGGAAGCCTAGTACTACGAATAGTTCATACTTCCTTCCCAAGGAAAGGATATATTTAACTAACTTATTAACATACATGTGGTCAGTTAATTTATGGTCAGTTCTTTGTCGTTTTCTAAGTGTTTTCAATTGGTGAAGAAATTTTCTCCTTTCCTTTGAATCTGTGGGAGTTTGTGCAAGTTGTTGTTGCAACTTAGCTATTTTTCGTTCTGTTTGCTTTAACATCTTTTTTCGTGTTTTATCAGACCAAAATCTGATCTCATGACGGTTGATTACTCCTTTCGGAGTTAGGAGTGCACTTACTGCACGTTTGTTGATTCCTAGATCTATCCCCAGCACAGCTGGGGGACGAGAAGAGGAGTAAACTTCTGGAAGATGACTTAGGATGAAATGTAACCACCATTCCTTTTTCTTGGGATAGTAGAGCACTTCTAGTGCTTGCACTTTCCCTTGCTTGAGTTTATGTTCATGATAGGGTGAACATGCTAAAGGAAGCCACACTCGTTCATGCTTGGTGGTATTATTCTTTCTTGAATCTAAGGAATCTCGTATCCCTATCCACCATCGGGCAATAGTGTTATTTGGAGCAGATTCCAATTTGAACCTGTTTTTGTTAGCAGATTGTGTTCGAGGAAGTTTCTTCGAGAGTACGTTCGAAGCTGGTGAGGTGTTAAGCGCTTGTTGGTTATGATAAATAGCTACCGCCTTATCTCTACACTCTTGCAGTTCATCATGAGAAGAGCGTGGAAACTGTTTTTTCAAATCATGCCTTACTTTAAATCTTGTGGGATGAGCAGATTTTTTCGTTGTTGTTAATGTCAACTGATCTAATTTTGCTTTATTCACTTTTTTATCTCCCTTCCTCCTCACCAAGTGCTCTTCATTATGATAGATCACTTTGAGATAGTGGTGAATGCTTCGAGAATCTCTTCCTGTTATTTGTTGCAGTTTCTTCAGTTTTTGAGCGGTGAGTACTTCTGTCTTCATTCTAATTCGTACTGTTGTTCGAACCTCACTTCTCGTCATTTAACAATCACAGATTCACCTCTTTTTCCCTATAAAAAGCTAACATTAATATGGGGAAAGTGGGAAAAATAAACCATGGAAAAAGCTAAGATAAATGAGATTATTATTAGCTATTTAAAAGATAATGATGCAAGATGTATATCGATTTTCGGTTCATACGCAAGAGGAGAAGAAGAACCTAATAGTGATATAGACATTATAGTAAGCTTTTCTACAAAAAAAAGTTTGTTAGATTTGATAAGAATTGAAAGGGAACTATCAGAGAAATTAAATAGAAAAATAGATCTATTAACTGAAAAATCCATCAGTCCATATATGATTGAATCAATAAGGAAAGAAATGGAGACAATTTATGAGTAAAAAACAATAATAAGATGTTTCTTAAAAAAACAAATCGCAATTAATTTTGCTAAGAAGAACTAGATCTATTGTTCTTCATATTCACCAATAATAACATCTACTTTTAGCAATAATTCAGGAATTTTTCTAGATATAACATCCCACACAATTTCATAGTCAATGCTAAAGTATTGATGAACTAATACATCCCTCATTTTGGCTAAGTCTATCCACTCAATTTCATTATAGCTGGTTCTAGTTTGTTCAGATATTTTCTTAGAAGCCTCCCCAATGATTTCAATACTCCTGACTGCAGCTCTCTTGTGAATTTCAGAATTGATAAAGTCTTCAAAATTTAGTTGTTTGATGTAAGTTGATAGGAATTTACATTCATCAAGTATATGTTTAAGAAAACCGGAATCATTCTTCAATATAAACAACCTCTTTCAAGATACTAGGACCTATGTAAGGACTGAGAGCTTTTTTAGTAACTAGGTCAACTTTAACCTGTAATAAATCCTCTAAAAAGAAAAACAAATCTATCAAATTATCGAAATTTTTCTTTCCAATTTCAAATTCAATTAATACATCAAGATCACTTCTAATTTCTTGTTCCTCCCTAGCATAGGAACCAAAGATACCTATGTTTTTTATACCAAAAGATTGGATTTTAAGTATGTTTTTACGTAAGATCTCAAGAATTCTTGTGAGATTGAGTTCTTCTTGCATAGCTAGAGATATTACTTACAGATAATAAATAGATTTCGAAGATAAACAACAGAGAAAGAATGAAATAGAAATTATTTAGGTGGGTTGATTTCTATAAAATGAGATTATGTTTATATGTTGGGACCCATACCTAATATCTGCACAAAATCCGCATAAAGTCAGAACAAAAGGTTGAAATTAATGAAAAAAGAAGAGATATTAAAAATTTTAATTGAAACTTTAACAAAGAATGGGGCAAATAGTATTTCAATCTTCGGCTCATATGCAAGAGGGGAAGAAGGACTCAATCTTTAATTCCTTTTTTCTTTTTTTCTCTAGGATTAATCTACAACAATCCATACTTCTTCTTTTCAGGAATATTTTCAAAATACTGTGCAATTGATTTTCTATTAGTTAATAATCCTGCTGTACCGTTTACTAACATTATTGGACAACAGATTCTACCTATTTTTTCTGATAATCCTTCTTTCTTTTGCTTATAGAAAGCTTTCATAAGCATTTTTATGGAACTTTGGGAATATTTTTTATCTTCAAGTTATAATACTCTAAAGGTACTGGAAGCTTATCATATTCTTTGATGAAAGGATTTCTTATTGCTTTTATGTTGAAAATCCGTACTAACCATGTAAGTAAACCTAATTCTTTGGCTGCAAATCCTCCAGTAACTAACATAATTGCAACATCTAGATTTCCTCCTTTGTTTACTAAAAAATCGAAAATGGTTCCACCACCCAAAGAGATACCTAATTCAATTACTGTTTGATATGTACTCTTAAGACTTTCAATATAGTTTCTTCCCCACTCATAAAAATCATCTGCTGAGTTTACACTGCATAATAATGTTGAATCACCCCCATGATAAGGGAGCAAGGGAGCTTTAAC
>JAUVXQ010000048.1 GCA_030603505.1 Candidatus Heimdallarchaeota archaeon
TAAGACTATTGTTTTCTTGCTTGTTAAAGGGTAAAACTAGGTATTATAAATCTATTATTGTTGTCTTTTTGATATATTTACTGTAAACTAATGTAATGAGTGGATTTAATTTCAGAAATAGAATTATATAAGCTGACCACACACATACATTGTAATGAAAAAAATAAAGGAATACATCCAAAAGCACAACAAGAGAATTGCTATTTGTATTCTTTTATTTTGGGTCATTTTAGTTTCAGCGAACTTTGGTAAGATTCTAAACCTTTCGGATTTAATGGAAGAAGAAGGTTCAAATCTTACATCCACAAATTTAAGTGAATCAAAAATAGGACTGAATCTTCTTTCTATTTTCCTTGAAGATAATGGTTCAGTCCAATTGGTTATCCACAATCCTCAAGGAAGTTTATTAACAAGTGAAATGAAGGAGCAAATAATTACATTAATTAATAATATTACGAGTAATCCCAAAATTGGTTCTTTCTTATCTTCAAAACAACCCTATTCCTCGCTTTTTAGTGATGCTGATAATTTACTGCGATCAATATTAAACTTACAATGGATTTCTACACAAGCTTCTTTTGCGACTATACATTATATTTGGGGAGGGCTAGACTTCTTCGCTGATACGTGGATCGACAGTTTCAATACAACTAGCGATCTAGAAGTATCTACAATTTTTGCTATAACACAAACGAAATGGTTTGTAAACTTGCTTTTAGACAGTAATAATGAAAGCTTATACGGTAGTACATCTGATACATTTTATACTAAACTTGGTGAAAATTTCTTACATTCGGTTTTGGAAACTACTCCTTCAACTAAGTTAGATGTTGTTCAACAGGTAAAGGACATTATCTTTGAAAATACAACATTTTATCAAGAGATTACTACTGACAATAGAATTCTATTACTCTTAGAGAAAATTTCATCTAGTTTTAATAATACTAGATGGGAAGAAGATGAGTATATTTATGAAAAAATTACCGAATTTCTCTTTGAAGTGAATGATACTCAAAGTGTAGAGTTTATTAAAGAAGTATATGACAATGGAAATATAGAGGGATATGTCAAAGCTAAAAATAAGTATTTGTTACCTATCTTAAAAAACGAAATATCTATTCCATCAATTACATCAGAAATAATTGAAACATTTCTTAAACAATATACTAACTTTGAAAATGACACCACAATTGTCGATACAACAATTGTATTGTTTAAAACTTCTATTTCTTATTTTACTCCAGAGGGAAAAGAATTACATCTTGAATTTCTAAGCATAATTGATGTTCTACAAGAAAATTCAGGGAACTTAGAGCTGTATGTAACCGGTGTTAATCTTTTTGTTTTCGAACTCTCTGAAGATTATATATTTCAGTCCAAGAAAATGGATATTGTTGCTATAGTAACAATAACTTTGCTTCTTTTTATCTTCTATAGATCTCCATTTCTTCCTTTAATTCAGATACTGGTTATAGGTGTGACTTTTGGTGTTAGTCGAATTATCTTCTATCTGATAGCAGATAATATTGTAGGGTTAGCTTCTTCAAGCTTAATGATGATGAATGTCAGCTTAATAGGAGCGACAACAAATTACTGTGTCTTTTTAATAGGTGATTATCAATATAATCTGAAGAGAATAAAAGATAAGAAACAAGCTCTTTTAGAGACCTATCGTAGAACTGCTAAAAGTATTTTTATTTCTTCACTATCTCTTACATTAGGTTTTGGAGCATTAATGTTCAGCTCTTTAACTCAAGCTAGGGGGATGGGAATAGGGGGTGCTATAGGTTTTCTTTCTAGTGCGTTAGTCTCGTTAACTTTTCTGCCTTCAATTTTGTTTCTTATAAACTCGAATATTTTAACAAAATGGAAAATAAAACTTCCAAAAATTAGCGCTCCTAAACTAAATATTGACAAGTATGTGCGAAAAGCAGTTAAGAATCCAGGTAAAGTTCTGATTATAAGCATTATCTTATCTCTAACTTTTACAGGAATTTTTTTCCTTATACCAACAGATTATGCACAATTATCTTCAGCTCCCCAGTATTATAAAACTAAACAAGGATATGACGCTATAAATAATTATATGGGGGTGGAATATACAAGTCAGATAATAATCATTTTTCAGACATCTTATGTGGATACATTCCTATTAGAAAATAACAGTTTGAATTTCGAATCAATCCAAATAGTTGCTAATATTTTTGAAAAAATTCTTGAAGAAATTGATCTCTATAGAATTGCTGGTGTTAGTCATCCTTTGGGTATTCCTTACCTAGAGAGTTTGAATGAAAGTTCTCCGTTCTTAAATGAAGAAATACAGATTTTGATGCGGAATTTCATACTCCCTAATGATTCTATTGCAGTAATAAATTGTGGTTCTCATTATTTTGAAGGAGATAAAAATTTAGAGAATCAAATAGAACAAATAAGAACAATTCTTAACGCTCAATTACTAGATTATGATTTAACGGGATGGAAAACCTATGTGACAGGATTTTCACCTCTAATGTATGATAGTATTCAAGGGATAAAACAAGATTTTGGATTAATTTTTACATTTGTTATTATTACTATTACATTGCTTCTATTTGCTTTTATGAGAAATATTTTCGTGTCTAGCAGGGTTTTAATTACTATTCTAATCTCCTTAGGATTAAATTTAGGACTTTTTTCCCTAATAAGTTTCTTGTTTTTAGGTGGTTCAACATATTGGATAGTACCTCTAATTTTGTTTGCTGTTCTTACAGCTTTGGGTTTAGACTTTGATGTTCTGTTTCTTGGTATTTTTATGCGTTTATACAAGAAAACCGAGGATATAGAACAATCTATATTAGATGCTATTAAGCAAACAATGAAAAACATTTCAATTGCTGGCGTCGTAATGGCTGCAACTTACATGGGGCTTATGTTTACTTCCTCCATTCATATGAAACAAATAGGGCTCGGATTGGGTATAGGTATTCTTGTTGATGTTTTTATTATACGACTATTTGTTGTTCCACCTGCAATTATACTATCTGTCAAGCGAATGAAAATTACAAAACCAAAGGTGAAATAGGTGAAAAGTAAAGCAACCATTTTGATATTATTCTTACTCTACTCACTATCTCCGATACCATATTCTGAATCAGCTTCATCCTCTTTCTCTAGGAATTTTAATTATGAAAATCAAGGTTACAAAATATGTTATAAAATAGTACAAGGTGAAAATCTACAGAATTTGTTTACAGATTTAGGGTTTGACATTGATGGTTCTTTAACCGATTCAAATCTTTACGTTCTTATAAAAAATAAGAAAAAAGAGCTAAGGGAAATCTATTATATCGAATCAAATAAGTCTTATCCCACGTTTGTAGACACACTTTCTATAGAAAATTACATCATAGTCACGAAACCAGTGAATATCAACTTTGATACAAATGGTGATTTTATGTCCGATTTAATCGGTTATAATTATAATGCAACTAGAACAGGGATAGTTGGTGCTGAAATTCCTGCTAATAGCACATTATATGTTCCTAGCATTTTTACCGATATATCTAGACCTAATTTTGCATCTCTGATAAATGAATTAAACTTTTTTGATTTTCTTCCTTTAGTACTGGACACAGATTATGATCGCTATGAAGCAGAGTTTAGTATGCTGATGTTGAACAGCTCATTTTCAGTGAATATCTATAATCAGGGATATGATGATTTCACAGTATCATTGGAAGCAAAACTAGATTTTACGATATCAGTTAAAGCTGTTTGGAATAAGGAAAGTGGCTTGTTAAAATCTCTCTTAATGTATCTTAATTATGAGGACAAATCTAGTTCTTTTATTTTAACATATGAAAGTTGTTCTGTAATTTCGTCTCCTGTGGATGACAATGTTGTCGATTTCTTTATTACTAACAGTGATGCTTCGTATGAAATGTATAAGCAAAAAAACAGTACTGAAGACGGTCTTATAATTCTAACAAACTGGTTCAAAAATTTAAATCAAAGTAACGGATTAAAATTTGTAATTCCTTCATCTGGTTTGGATTTGTCAGAATCTTTGTATATTTATGATCCTGAAAGTGAAGTTTATTTTGGTCCTTCTAATCCCACGCCTTTGCATAGAACGATAGTTTCTCTAATTGAACCTTATGTTTTACCAATATGGCAAAGATATGCAGGCTATGTTACTTTGATTCAAAGTCTGTTCAAAGAACTTTATGAAGAAATAAATGGTTTCCAGTTTGAGATTTCAGATTCGTCTCATTCAGTATTCACTCTTGAAAAGCTTGATTTAAGAGTAGAGTATACTACAGAAAATCTTCTGCACAATTTATTATGGGATTTTTCAGTTAAATATCAAGAAAATAACACCCTATATTTTTATCAAAGAAACGATATACAAGAATATTATATCAACTCGAGTGGATGGTTATCCTATTCAGATAAGGGAAAATTACTCGGTTTTTCAATATCCTTCAACATGATTAATTATTGGTTACATGATTATTTTGACGAATTAGAGGAAGATTATGTCTATGAGCATTATTATCATGAGATTGAGATAGAATCAATACCTGAAAATCTTACTATACCAGGATTTCTAAAAACTACGCAACAAACTCCAACTCTACATATATTAGAGATAAGCTTTTATGTTTTAATTACTTGTGCAATATGGAAGAAAAAGCGAAAAATGATGGGATTAAAGTGAAACATGATTTATCGAAAATAAAAAAATTCGTGCTAGATACAAATTTCTTCATTAGTGGTTTCGAGAAAAAACCATCAGATTTTCAATTATTTCTTCAAATAATCTATGATTTAGGATTAGAAATATATGTCTCCAATCACATTTTGCAAGAATTAAGATGGTACCTGAGGAGAAGAATAAAACCACCAATTCAAGTTAAACAAATCTCAATGAAAAAAATTAGAGATTTTAGAAAAGAATTGACTAAAAGAGATATTCATACACCCCAAATAGTTGATATCTCAAACATTGTAGCTGCAGATGAAGTCAAGGGAGTCGTTGTTTCAAGTGACCTTCAACTCGTAAGGGCTTGTGAAAAACTGGGTATTCCTGTTCTTATCAGCTCTTCTTTTGTATTTTTGTTGAAGAATGCTTGTTTTCGAGACAAACAAACTATATTTTTAGAAGAATTATATGATACTATTTTGTCTGATGAAATTCGACATTCAGTGGATATGCAGCAATTCTTTGATCCTGTAACGAGAATTAAGAAAATTCAAGAACATGCTCTAAATGTGTTAGAGAATTATATAAGAAAACCACGAAAAATAGAACATACAGAAGTAGAGCACTTTCATGCTATTCAAGAAGAAAATAAATTAATAGATTTTATGAATGAAATTGAATTTGAATTTCCAAATTATCTAGAACAGCTAAAAATCGGTAATTTGGAAGAATTAAAAGTAGAATTAGGAGATATCTACTCTGCTCTTGCTGACTTATCATTAGACTTAAGAATTGCTTTAAAGGATAAGGAAAGTTATACAGAAGAATTAGCAATTAGGCTAAGAGCTAGAATTCTATATCTTCTTAGTATTGTTGAATTCACACTTCTAGACTTTCAAAGCCTAAACGGGCATATGAATATATTAACTGAACTTTCAACAATCTTTCCTTCAATGGTTTCAGATATCTATATGGATTTACACTTTTTAAGAATGGTTTATTTGCTGATTACTAATCAATATGAGAGGCTAGCGAGCTATTATTCTGCGAAATTCCTAATATTGTGCAAGACTGAAAACAGAGATGATCTCTTTGGATTAATTCGAGCTGTAATACTAGCATCAACGATAATTGAAAGCGGACTAATGGATAAGAAAGCTTCCACAGAAGGGAAAGATGAAATAGCACTATTAATTCAGCTTGGTTATATCTTTCTTCGATTACAACAAAATGAGCTTGCTTTACTAATTCTGCTACAGGCTCATTATTTAGCAGTTAATATAAAGGAGAAAATCCTTGCGAAAGATAGTCTAGAACTATTAGTCATTCTACATTATTCTATTAAGGAAAGATGTACTGAGGAAATAGAACAAGGAATTGATGATTTAAAGAATCTGGGCGTGTTTGAAGTTCCCAATATAACTAGAGCTAGCAAAAAAGAATTACAAGATTTAATAACTCAAGAATATCTTCCAATTGGAAGTATTAGATCTGAATTACAAGAATGGTTCTATATTTATCATTATACGACAAAAGAAATTGATGGAGAAACATACTCTGTAATTCTTCTAAAAAACCCTTATTTTGCTCCAAATATCGCTCTTATAACTAAAACTACACTTCCTATACGTGATGTAAGACCAGGAAGACAAATTAGGATTTATGATGGAAATATAAAAGTGTCACTTCCAGAAAATCTTGATTCAATTGATGATCATAAAATTGATCTTGTGCTCCAAATGGATGAGAAAGAAAGTAAATTTATTTTTAGAGGATTATTCGGTATGAAAATCCTCATTTGATTTCTTCTTTCCATTTGTTTACTATGTCAATCAACTCAGTAGGATTAAGGGGATGACGCTTAATTTTTTCTATTTGTGTTTTCATTTCGTGACGAATCCTTGGCGATATTTCTGCAGTCTCCAAGAGCGTATCTCTCGCTTTGGTGATAGCGCCTATTATATCTTCTTTGTTCGAACCCACGTAAATAACTGTTGATAATCTTTCGAAAATCTCTTCTGTCTTTAACCCACTCCATTCTTCTGTTACATTCGTTTTAACCGCAAATTCTGAAGTAACAGGAGAGTATCCTTGTCCAACTTGTTTAATATTTCCCTCTTGAACAAGTCTAAAAAGTGCATTTGATACTTCTTCCTTGTTGTCAGGTATTTCTCTTACTATTTCTTCAATAGACAAAGGCATTTCATCCTTTAACAAAACTCCAATTAATTTTTGTTCCAATGTTCCGTCTGTTGAACAGTATTTTAATAAAGTCTTCAAGGAGTTAATAAAATCATCACTTGAAGGTTTCTTATAAAAAACCATTATTTTATTCAGAAGTTTGTTTAGTTCGGAATAAATATCGGGTTTACTTTCTAACTCTTGGATTTTTTGAGTGGAAACGTTTCGTGTTTTACTTAATTCTGCGTCTCTTTCCATGATTTGCATTTTAAGTTCATGCTCTCTATCTTTTCGAGCTTCCTTATCTTTATCAGAGTAAAGCCTTTGTTCTTCCAATCTTTTTGAATAGTTTTCTAATTCTTGATCTTTATTAACTATGATTTGTTGAAGTTCTACTATTTGTTGTTCTAATGCCTCTATTCGTTGTGATTGCTGAGCGATTCTTTGTTGCAGTTGGTTGATAAATTGCTGTTGTGCTTGTTGTTGTAGCCGCAACTTTCGAACATCAGTTGTATTTTCATCGTCCCCATAAGGAGTATGGACCATTCCCCAACACCTAATATGTATTGATGTATCGAAACAAATAAACTTATGCTTTCATTTGAGTTCCAATATTTCCCTAACACATGTCTCGAATTCTTTAGTATTATTATCTATTGTACTATAAGGCCATCTTTCATTTTCTGTGCTTATAACATAATCAGCATTAGCTATGACGTTTCCTACTCCATATCCAAGCTCTTTTCTGTTACGAGCTAGAAAATTGTCAAAATCTTGGAGAATTTTATCTTCTTCTGCTTTAGCACCACTTGTTTCTGCAATGCGATCAAGATTACTTAACCTTCTATATCGCGTTTTGATTGAAGCATGAAAAGCTATAACAAAAACATTATCATCTCCAAAGTGTTTTTTTAAGACTTCAACTTCCGATTCAGCTCTTATACCAGACAAATTTACTCCAGGTATATCTTTAGGTAGTTTTTTGACTTTTTTTATTAAACGCTCTGTAAAATAACTGTCTGAAATCTTTTTACATTCATCAGTTACTAGCTTGATGTTCTCTGGAGTGAATTGTAAGCCTCTTTGAGTAACTTCATCAAGAACTTCTGCTCCTGTTTCATACAAGGGCATATTGTATTTAGGACCAATAACTTTAGCATATGTGGTCTTACCAGAAAGCGCTAAACCTACAAGAATTATAACTTTCATAACTGCAAATAAATTAGTATATATTTAATTTTTTTGTATTTAGTGGCCAGAGAGCTCCAGTGC
>JAUVXQ010000075.1 GCA_030603505.1 Candidatus Heimdallarchaeota archaeon
ATAAAGGTTTTACCAGTTTCAATCTAGCAAACAATATTCTAATTCCTATAGTTTACCTTTATTCACATGTTATTGCAGCTGTTGGTTTAAGTGCAGAACACAAAATTCCCCTTGTAATAGGTGGATTAGTAGCGGGGATGGCATATATTGCTTCAATGGTTTTTTACTTTTTAGTGTAAACCTATTAAGCAAAACTTTTATTTCACTACTCCTTTTTTCAGTAATGAGTAACAACAAATATTTTGTTCATAGTAGCGCTTTTGTGGAAGAAAATGTGACCATAGGTGATGAAACCAAAATATGGCACCAAACCCAAGTTAGAAAAGGTGCAAAACTTGGGAAAAAATGTATATTGGGTAAATCTGTCTTTGTAGACTTTGACGTCTCAATTGGTGATAATGTAAAAATTCAGAATTTAGTTTCTGTTTATCATGGTGTTACAATTGAAGATGATGTGTTTGTAGGACCACATGTTTGTTTTACTAATGATTACCTCCCTAGAGCCACAAATCAGGATTGGAAACTAGTTGAAACATTAATTGAGAAGGGGGTATCTATAGGTGCGAATTCAACAATTCTTTGTGGAATCACGCTAGGATCTTACTCAATGATAGGAGCTGGAAGCGTTGTAACAAAAGATGTGCCACCATTTGCTTTAGTATTTGGAAATCCTGCTAGATTTCAAGGATATGTATGTTACTGTGGGAGTGTTTTGTTAAAAACAAAAGAAATCCTATCTACTGGAACTATGTTACAATGTAAAAACTGCAAAAAAACAGTTGAACTCTAAGAAAGGCGAAATTACAACAAAGTTTAAATGTTTATTTCAGAGGAACTAATAATGTCGATAACTGGGGTAAGAATGATGGTGTTACAAATGTATAAATGTAATAAATTCTGTACCGTTAGTGATTCATAAGTGAACATACAAAATGGGTGAACTAGAGTGAATTTAATTTCTATCCGACTTCCGAGTGAATTTGTCGAAATTATAGATGAAATGGTGATGCAAGGAAAATTTGCTTCAAGATCTGAAGCCATTAGACTTGCACTTAGAGACTATTACCGAGAACACTTTTCCAATCGACAATCAACAGATTTCAGCTTTCCAACAGTGGAACATGCTTATCGTAACATAATATATAAGGAAGACTAAGGCGTGGTTTGAGGGGTTCAAGCAACAAGTCTCCTTTTTTTTCATAATTTAGAATAAACGTTATCTTTAACAGAGAGGAGAAGAATTTTTCAATATCTAAACAAAATGTTGATTTGTAGTCACAAGTACTATTAACTGTTTCTTAACAGGTGAAGTTAGGTGGAGAACGATTCCAAACAAAAACATAAGGAGAAAAATAAAACAACTATTGAATCAGGTGATTCTGTGAAGAAAGTTGACATTTTTTACCAAAATGTGAAACAAAGCCTTAATCCTATTATGCATTTTGCTAAAAAGAAAATTGTTCGTTATACACTCTCCTTTCTTATTTTGACCATTGTTGTTTATTTTTATGTGATCTTTGAAAGTAGAGGAACATCAGAACAAGTACATGTATTCTTTTTTGATATGTCTCCAGATTTCTTAGTTCCTATTGGTTTAGTTCTAGCACTTTTAGCTCTGTTGTATGTTAGTTGGGATGATGAATTCTTTAAAAAATACCGTAGCGCAGGTTTTTTTCTTATCGTACTAACAGCTATTTTCTATACTTTTATTTACACAGGAATTGATCAACATTTATTTGACCTCTCAATAGCAAAGTGGCTAACACGGTTAACAGGAATTATTGTTACTTCAATTCTTAAGTTATTTGGGATGAATATAACTGGTACTACTTGGGATCCTGATCGTGGGATAACAATTGTTTCTTTTAATGGCCCAAGCGATGCTTCAGTTATAGGAATTGACGCTGCTTGCAGTGGTATTCATTCTTTGACAATTTTTATTGTAGTATTTTTTGTTATGATTTTAGAAGCTCGAAAAAGATTAGCATGGAATTATAAAATAGCTGTCATAACACTTTTCGGGATTTTAGGAACCTATTTTGTCAATCTTATAAGAGTAAGCATAATTCTTACAATTGATTACTTTAAGGGCTGGGATGTTGCAGGGCCAATTCATAATTATCTAGGGTATGTGTTCCTAATGGTATGGATTCCACTCTTCTGGTTTTTTGTGCTCTCATGGGGGCAAAAAGGAAAATCAAAAAAAGATTTAATGAAACCCATTATTACAGATACAGATTCTGAAAAACCAACTGATACAGAAGTAAAAGAAGATACCACAACAAAAATTATTCGTGACATGGAAGCAAATTAAAGAGTTCTTTTCTTATAGTTACATTTTTAGGAAAGGATTGTACAAGCATCTATCAATTCAAATCTGACGTGGCAAAAGGTGCTCTTTGTTGAGTATTGGTATTTTTACTGAGATTCATTTGGGTCTTTAGGAGTCTGAAAGAAAAAAGATTAACCTAGTATTTTTTCATATATGGTTTGAGTTGCTACTGCTGTATTCTTCCATGAGTATTTAATCGCTATTTCCTTAGATTTTTTTCTGATTTCAATGATTTTCTTAGGATTATTATAAAGTTCAACTATTTTTTCTGCGAAACTATTTACTGTTCTTTTGCAAATACTTATAGTATTATCATGTTCAAAAGTTACAGCTTCAGGTGTTGAAACTATTGGTGTCTGACATGCTAGTGCTTCTAGTAACGTTAGGTTCATTGCTTCATGACTAGAAGGAAGCAAGAAAATATCAAGAGAACTGTAAAAACTACTTTTTTTACTGTCACCGTGGATATAATCTATTATTTCGATATTCTTGGAAAGATTGTATTTTTCAGTTAGAAAATCGATTTTCTTTGTGGCATTAGAAAAATCTCCTGCAAGGAGTAGTTTAACTTTAGGTACTTGTTCTTTCACTTTACTCAATATAGGAAACAATAACCTTGTTCCTTTGGCAACCATCAATCGCCCCATATACCCTAGGACAAGATCATCTCCTTCTTTCTCGTAAGTCTTTTGATCTGTATAATGTATATTTGTCGTGTCAACACCATTTGATATGACAGTAATTTTACTTTCTTCAATCTGATAGTGTTGGATGAGTTCATCTTTAATGACATCGCTTACTGCAATAAGGTGGTTCGCTCTTTGCAATAGTTTTTTTTCAATTTTCTTCAACCAAGGAAAAGTAAAAAATAATCGTTTCTCAACCCAATTTAAAGATGAAAACGATTCTCCTTGTATTCCTCGTTTTTCTCTTGTAAACGTTGTATGAATTGTTTCTACGATGGGATATTCGTTTCTAATACCTTTTGATGCAAGGAGATTCATGTTTCCATGTACAATTGTTGGTTTTATTATATCAACTTCTTTCCTTGATTTTTTCCAATAACTACGAGAATAGAATAATTTGGATTTTGATGTTTCTACTAATTGCAAATTAAAGGGATATTCTTCAACTTTCTGTCCTGATTTACCCTTTCGAAGAGCACAAATAATGTGCGATTCCCATTTTCCTAACTTTACTAAAGCTTCTGCTAAACGTGAACAGTAAACCCATGTCCCACCTTTTTTGTACTCTTGAGTGAGCATGCATACTGATTTACTGTTCATTTTTCGTTCCTCCTCCTACTAGCGAGCTCTGATCTATTGTTGGCCAATTTTTTTTAGATTTAAAGAGTGATGAATGTGTTATCAACTTCATATCATATTTCATAGCTTTTTCGATGATTTTTGATAATACTTCTTTCATTTTGACTGGTTCAAATATTGCATGAAGATAAAGGCAAACATAATTCTTTCCTTGATCAATATATTCTCTAAAACGCTTTTTATAGAAATTCTCTATTTTTTCCGTTGAATAACCTCGCTGTAATAGTTGTTCTATTGTAGGTTCTGTTACAGGAAATTGAATTACCGATTTTTCTTGTTCCTTTTTTTCATAATTTTCGTATTTTAAGTAGAATGGGTGTGGATAGCAAAAATCCGCTGCAAACTCAAAACCTTTATTGTTTAATATTTGAAAATAGTATGGATTTACAATAAAGTTTGGAGATGCATTACCTCTGGGAAATTGGCCAAAAATCCTGTGAAATTCTTGTTTTGTAACCTCAAGAAAATATTCAGTTTGTTCTTGATTGAATGAAGCGAAATGCCTGCTCCAGTTAATATGATTATAACCATGTGCATAGAATTCTACCATTTCGTTTTTTTCATACTCTCTCAATTGTATAGCTTCTTTCATTCCGATATATTTAGGTGGTAACACGATTCCGCGCAGAATATCCTTCCAGTGATTCCTATTTAATATTGATATCTTTCTACCTAAAACCTTCTCCTTTTCCTTAAGTATTCGAAGTATGTTTCTCCCCGTTGCATATTTTCCCATACTCAAGTAGATGCTTGTAGGACATTCGTGTTGGTTTACAAAATGGACGGTCTTTGGAATACCTTTTCTTATTCCTTCAAAGGTATCTACGTCAACTCTTAAACAGAAATTTGTTTCAGTTTGCATTCCTTCCACATTTTCCTCTTTATTTTTCTAAAGCTCTTAAGTAAATTTGCTCTATTTCTTCAGCCTTTTTCTCCCATGAGTAGTGTTGTAATATTTCTTCGTTTCCATTCTTTGCCATTTCTTCAGCTTTCTCATTTGATTGCAGAATCTCAAGTGTTCCATTGGCAATTTCTGCAGGATTCATTGAGGGGACTAGTACACAATTCTTCCCATAGTTTGAAATTTCTCTTATGCCAGGGATATCAGAAGCTACAACTGGTTTTCTCATAGCCATTGCTTCTAGAACACTTATGCTTGATGCTTCTACAATGCTCGGTACAACTACAACATCTGCAGCGGAGAGATATGAAGGTATAATAGAATTAGGTAACATTCCTATCAGTTTGATATTAGATTCAAGATTCAGATTTTGCACTTCTCTCTGAATTGTTAATTTTTCTGGACCATCTCCAATTATTATCAATTTTGAAGTAGGGAATTCCTCTATTATTTTCTTGAAAGCTTTAATTAAAAATAAAACACCATTTTTCACCACTAAACGGCGTGTAGTCATTATTATTGGTCCTTTTTCATCTATAAGATTCTCATTAGGTTTAACATTTGAGTTGAACTTCTTTATGTCTACCCCATTAAGGACTGTTAAGATTTTGTCGTGAAATTTCGGTTTAGACCAACTTCTTACTAGATTTGCAAACTCGTAATCCGTATGAATCTGGTAGTGACATTTTTTCGTTAATAAAGGTGCCAATCTACGTTCCATAGATCTGTATAAACCAGCAACAAAACGGTTTTTGGTTAAATGTTTCCAGTGTTTATAATAAGAACCATGAATCGTGTTGATAATTTTTGCTCCTCTTTTTTTCCCTAGTAAGTAAGCAGCTAATCCTGAAGAATAAATGTGCCCATGGAATATGTCAAAATCCTCCCATTCTTTCGAATTTATGGATTTAATTGCTGCTTTAGTTAAGAAAAATAATTGACGTAAGAATTTCAATTGCTGCGGATCATAAGCTCTACGAATCAATGAACAAAAGTCGAGTCTCTGGATATCAATACCTTCTAACTGCTTAGTTTCTTCATTGTCCGGAATCGCACCGGTTATGTACGTGATTTTATGTCCTCTTCTAGCTAGTTCCTTTGAAAGATTATACGCATGTAACTCTACTCCTCCTCCAATACTCCCCGCATCGTCAGGACCGAGCTCGAATAGAGTTGCTATATGTAAGGGCATTGATTTCACTTTTCATTTAATTTGAATATTTCTTGTAAGATGCCTATACTCCACCATATATGACCGATTATATACATAATTGGAAGTAAATAGAGAAATTTAGCTTTTTTATATTTAATAGTTAGAATGACTGAATAAAATAACAAAGTTACAATATATAACCCCAAATATCCACTGAAAATATATAACAATATTAACTGGACAAAGGAGCTTATTCCAAATAAGAAGGAGCCTATTCCAAGTAAAATTAGTGTGATGTAATATAGTGGTGGTATTAAGTGCCAGAACTCTAAGCCTGTACGATGCGCCCTAAAGAACTGTACTTTGCCTTTTGCATATTTTTTTGATTTATTTCGTAGAGCTTTGAAGTTTTGGGGTCTTTGATGAAATACAACTGCATCTGGTGTAAAGAAGAGGAGATACCCTTTTTGGGTTAACCTGAAATTGATATCTGTATCTTCCGCTGTTATTAGAGATTCATTGAAAGGCATCACTTCTTCTAGAAATTCTTTCCTGTATGCAACATTACATCCTGCCGCACTACTGACATAT
>JAUVXQ010000081.1 GCA_030603505.1 Candidatus Heimdallarchaeota archaeon
TCTCTATACCCTTTTCTTGTTTTATTATGCCCAAATCACGAAGATACGTAACTATTGGTATAGCTGTTGCCAACCCGAATAATACTTGAGCGATATTGAAAGGAATCTCTATTACAGCTCCAGCAACAGGAATATCTATTATTAAGATCTCATACAAGAAATAACCTATCACAATGATACTTCCAGCTATTACGCAAGAAATAGCCATATCACCCTTTTCCTCAAAAATTAATGCGGCAATCCAAAGTAGACTACTTAGAACCATAGCAATCAATAGAAGTACAAAACCAGGAATTGAAAATTCGAACGATTTAGCTCCATAAAAATCGACTCCAAAATCAAATGTAAGATGAACAAAGTAAACTGAAAAACCTAGTAGAAAAGCAGTAATTAAAGATAAAAAGGTATATTTAATAGATTTTCTCACCTTCTTAGCTAGATAAAATAAATAACCAGCCACAAATCCTTCTGCTGCCTTCAGTACTAAAGTTGCAGGTGCAAAGATACCATAACCTAGTGCTAAATCAGCTAAAGATGCGCCTACACCTCCTGCAACCGCTCCTGTAATGGGACCTCCGATAAATGCTGCAAGAAAGATGAAAACTTCACCCAAATTAAAGAAACCTGTTGAAGACGCAATAGCAATATAGAATAGGGAAGTAGATAAGAAAACTAACCCTACAAAAGTAGCCATTAGGCTTACTCCTCTAATTGATAAAACATCTCGAGCTATATGCTCTCTTAAAGAGAATTCTTCTGAAATTTCAATCACATCCAACTGATGTATACAAGATTCTTCTTGTATACAAGTTTGTCCTTGTAGACTTTCATGTTATTAAATATCTTTTGGTATAAGAACATTACATCAACTTAATTTCCAAGTCCATTTGTTTAGTTTTTCTTATTTAACTAGGTTTATAAGAGCATCAAGATATTCTTTTCTGATGAGTGAAAATATAGTCCCAGCAGAAGTGCAAACATCAGATTCTGAGTCAAAAAGCAAGAAGGGATTCTTTCAACTACCAGTTAATGTATCTTCTTTATTACTTATAGCAGGAAGTTTGTTTTTCATGATCGTAGGAGTGCTTATTTTCTATGATAAATATATGTTATATTGGTCAATGTCTGGGGCTTATATTGAATATCTATTGTATTTAGTTTTGACTGTAAGTTTGATTCCAATAGCTTTCGGAATAGGTAAGGTTACAGCAGATTATGGCGAAGATCATATTATAGTTCTTGGGAAACAAGCTAAAAAATGGTTTCTTATTTTCACACTCATTACTATTGTCAATTTCTTCACTTTAGGATGGCCTATGATAGCTCCTGTTGCGTTATTTGCAACAGCTTTTGGAAGAATTATTAGTTTTTATAAATTAAATAAAGCTCTACTCAAAATCAAAAGATTGTGGAAAATAAATGTAGGTGGCATTATTTATTATTTATATGCTTTTTATGCTATAGTTATGTCTGTTTTAGCAAATGTTGCTGAATTAGCAAAAGATGCAGATTTCGTAGATTCACTATTCTATTTCAATGGAATTGGAAACACTATTCTATTACTCCTCGTAGGTATAAAGTTAATAACTGATACCTTGATAATTCGAAGTTTTATTATAAAACAAAATATTCAACCCTTTACACTAGCTGATTCCTGGGTTGTTAGATACCGTAAAGATGTAGCTGAACAGAAATGGAAAGAAAGACAATCTACAGTATCTTTTTTAGATAGATTGAAAGAAAAACAAGAGGAAGCTAGCGTTCCTTCAGCAGCTGTTTTAGAAGAAAAATATAAAGTTGAAAAAACTAAAAAAGAAAAAGCAATAGCAGAAGCTGTCAAAGTAAGAGAATTTAAAGAAATTGCAAAACCAGAGCCACAGCCACAAATTAAAGATATACCTGTTATTAGTGTTGGCAAAATGTATCATGAAAAACCCGTAAAGAAAAAATTCACTACAGAAAAAATCATTCAACAAGTATTGTTATATGCTTCATTGATAGCATTCATAATTGTTTCTGTACTATCAGAGAACATAACTCTTAAAATCTTTGGTTATGTTGGCATAGGACTAATCTCTGCGTTTTTAATTACAAATTATATTTTACTTTTCTTTTTAGAGAGAGGGTTCAATTTCACTAATTTATTGATAGACTTAGCTTTCATGTTTATCTTACTTCCTTCTGTTTTTGCATTAATTTCATATGGAATAGCCTGGGGAGCAGACAGAGCTATAACTGACATGAGTCCTTTAGTTTTTAAGCTGATTATTGCCATTTGCACAATTTTGATGGAACTTGTAGCAGTCTATGTTCTAATTAATATAAAACTTGAACAAACTAAAATGACTTTAAAAGAATTCATCAAATACAGATTAGACTTCAAAACACTCTCTTTCGAACAAAAGAAAATAGATGAAACTGTAGCCAAAAAGCGCTCTTATTTTGAAAAACTAGATAAACTTGAATCTCATATGGCTAAACAAAGAGCCGAGAAAGTTATGAATTACGAAGATTTTGATGTTAAGAAGAGACTCAAAGAATTGGGCGGAATATATAATGTTCTTCAAGCTGAAAAGAAAGAAGAATAAATCAAGAATTTTTTTCACTTATTATTTTCCCTTAAATACTAAAATAAGTATCATTGACACTTCAAAAAAGTAAATAAGTCACGTATTAATTCGTTTATTAGGATAACATAAGAGGATTAATTGTGATTCCTTCAGATACAAGGCAAAAAATTGAATATCAGTGCAATAAGTGCCATAAGATACGCCTTATGTTAATTCCTCCTGCATTAAGAAAAGAGAAAGTTGATTTACAAGGATATGTAGAATATATTGATGTGCATACTTGTATAGATAAGAAATTAGTTGCTAATGCTCTTTTTGTCGATGTTTCATATTCTGTAAGATCTCAAGTAGTCTTAGATTCTCCAATTGATAAAAAAGAAGAAAAAGAACAAATTAAGGACATTTTTTCAATCCCTACTCCGAAAAAAACCGAATTAAGAGTTAAAAAGATAGAACCAACTGCCGATTTTGGAGCTTTTAATCTAAGGAAAATACAAATTAAAGATTCGTTAAGAAATTGTGTTTGTGTGATAGGTTTAAAGGAAGAAGGAAAAACAATAACAGTAAATTCTCCGATGGGATTTATTGAAATTGAAGCTTTATATTGTGAAGAACTAGAAGAAACTGTCACAAAAAAATGGTTAGAAGTTCTTAGTAAATATCTAGAGTCGTTAGAATTTCTGGATGAAAATATCTATAAATATGTCCCTACATATCTGGACTATTGGTTAAGTTACGAACCGATAGAGAGAGAGATATTGGAACTTGATTTACTTTTGCATTTAACAACAAGTCTTCCAATATCGAAATTATCGCAAGAAGATCTTCAAGGAATACAATGGAAAACAATATTCCCAAATAAACCTGTAAATAATCATCGAATTTACAATTCTATTCTTAGATTGTGTGAAAACAATGAAAAAATGACTCTTTTAGAAGTGTATGAGGAGATATTGAACAGTCTATCACAAATGCTTTCACTACCATTTTATATTTCAGCTGTTAGAGATTTGATTGCAAACGATTTTCTAGAAGTAGAAAAATTAGAGTTTGTTACAGTATATGACCCTTATCTTGTAAGAACTATTTCTCCCTAAAACACAAAGTAATTGAAAAAAACTTTCAGAGATCAGTGATTAACACTGGAAAGGATTTTAGTAATGCAATTTTATCAGATAAATTTAAGAGAGTAATTCAATGCTCAATATTTATGAAAAAATTATTAACAAGTATAATTATTATTTCTACGATTATTTTTGGTAGTTTCTCAAATAGTGGTATAATTGCTTCTAATCTACCTTCAACTAATTCTAGCCAACTAATAACTGACAGTATTAACCGTTCGTCATGGTGGTGGACAGAGACTGAAGTAATATCTACTGAAAGCACAGGGAATTCATATTCACTTGAGATGGCAACTGATTCTGAAGACAACATTCACGTTGTCTGGTATGATCAAACGGATTATCTTGGTTGTGGGATTGACAACGATATCTTCTACAAAAAGTGGGATACGGTAACTAAGACATGGAGTACAGCAGAAGTCGTATCTACAGAGAGTACTGGTTCATCCAATATTCCGTCTCTTACAATAGATTCTGAAGACAATATTCATGTTGTCTGGCATGATCAAACAGATTATCTCGGTAGCGGTGGTACTGATTATGATATCTTCTACAAAATATGGGATGCAAATACAGAGTTATGGGGAACAACAGAAGTTGTATCGATAGAGAGCACGGATATTTCATATGACGCAACCATTGTTGTAGATTCTTCTGGAGACATCTATGTAGCTTGGGAAGACGAGACAAATGATGATGCTGAAGTTGATCGAGATATTTATTTTAAAAAGAAAGATTTCGGTACTAGTACCTGGGGAACTGCGGAAGATTTGTCCATCGTAAGTGATAGTGGCTCTTTTGATCCATGTCTCGGAATAGATTCTTCTGGAGATGTTCACATAGCTTGGATCGATAATGCGGATTACGACCCAGATCCTGATTCTGATGTTTTCTACAGATACTTGGATTCAGCTACTGATTCATGGTCTGTCACAGAAGTGCTGTCAACAGTTGGTGTTGCATTATCTGAATATGTTTCCTTAGCAGTCGACTCTGAAGACAATATACATGTAGCTTGGAGTGATTCTGCGGACTATAGCGGATCTGGTGCAGGTGAGCATGATGTTTTCTATAAATATAAACTCGCGACTACTGGTACCTGGTCAGCTACAGAACTAGCAACTTCTCAAAGCTATCAATCTAGCAGAGATACTCATGTTGTTGTTGATTCTTTAGGTTATGTACATATAGCTTTTCGAGATGGTTCAGATATTTTTGAAGCAGGATCTGATTATGATATTTTGTATAATTATAGGGACCCTCTGACAGATTCTTGGTCTTCTATTCAAGTTATATGCTCTATAAGTACTATGAATTCTTGGAAACCTTCAGTTATAGCAGATAAGAAGGGGCAGATACATGTAGCTTGGTATGATTCGACAGATTACGATGGTGCTGGTGCAGACTATGATGTATTTTACAAGAAATTTGTAGGTCCTTCTCAAGCTCCTCTACTGTTTCCTATCATTCCTAATCTAAGCACTTCTGGTATCGTAAACATAGACTGGTCGGAAGTCGCAGGTTGTGATTATTATTACTTATATCGTGAAGTAACGCCCATCTCTACTCTTACAGGTTTATCTACTCATAACAAAACAACAGATAGTTTCTCTATTGATGCTATCAGTGAGAACGGCACATATTATTATGTTGTTGTATCAGAAAATGACTACGGTAATAGTACATTCTCAAACATAGAATCTGTACAAGTGGACTTTGCAGATAATGGAACTGATCTTTTCTCTTTCATCTCAAATGAGTTGCTTATTGTTGCAGGCATTCTTCTTGTTACGCAGATAATATTCTTTATCCTTAGCATACGTATAAGAAAGAAGAAATAACCTAATTTCTTTCTTTTGCTTTTTTTTTCTAAATATACTCACAATCTAAATTTCTCGTGGAAGAGGTGAAAATTAATATTCTTTGAGATTGTTCAGATTTAGCTTTTAAATAACATTGTGGAATCCCAGAAGACTCAAATATTTCATCTTTCGAAATTAAACCTTAGTAGTTAGGTAATAACCAAAATTTGTGATTACTAATCCGATATATCTATTATTTTTCCTCAAATCATTTATTAGGGACAAAGAGTTACAATTCAATAATAAAACAAATGTTGTTCAATTATGATCCAGAAAAATCTGAATTCGGCAAAAGAGGATAATAATGTCAAGTCATCAAGTGATATACTCAGAATTTTACATATAGATGACGATAAGGATCTTCTATATCTGACAAAGAAGTTTCTAGAACAAATTAGTGAAGGAAAGGTAGACGTTAATTCTCTATCTGATTCTGAACAATCTCTAGATGTAGTTGAAGCAAATAATATCGATGTTATTGTTTGTGATTACAAAATGCCAAGAATGGATGGACTTGAACTTCTCAGTAAATTAAAAACTCAAAAATCTGAAATCCCGTTTATTATGTTCACAGGGCGAGGTAGGGAAGAAGTGGCAATAATG
>JAUVXQ010000055.1 GCA_030603505.1 Candidatus Heimdallarchaeota archaeon
GGAATTTATTGATGAACCCTTAACAGTAAGTGAACCTGAACCTGAACCTGAACCTGAACCTGAACCTGAACCTGAACCTGAACTTGAACCTGAACCTGAACCTGAACCTGAACTTGAACCTGAACCTGAACTTGAACCTGAACCCATTCCTCATGTTGAAATTGTCAAACCCAAGAGATATGACCCCAAACTCGAGATAGTAAGTGAACCAGAACCCACTCCTCCTGCTGAAATGGTATCAAAAGTTGTTCCTGCTGAAAAACCCATAATTCCTGAATTACCTAGTACTTTAATAGGTAAGATGAAGGCGAAAGATTTAGCAATTAGTACTAGAGAACCAAAGGAACCACTTTGGCGAAGAATAACTAAAGAAGAAAACCTACCTTATTTTCTCTTGTTTGCATTTTATGTTCTATTAGCTGCTCTAGTATATGGTGCTACAGATGCAATGATTCGTTATATGAAGGAAGAATTATTCACATCTATGTTTGTATTTTTACTTATTGGCAGTATATCATTAGTTTTTGTTGTTGCTTCGTTTATTATTAAAAGACTGTTAGATGCTAAGAAAAGAGAGAAGTATATGATCTTTCCGTATAGTTTTCTAGGAGTAGGGATTGCAGGAGTTTTTCTCTCATTTATCATATCGCAGGCAGTGATTGAAGTTGTTACTGAAGGCATTATAATCATGCCAGTAGCTTTTGTTATTGCAATAATTGCAGCTGTAGTTGCTATTCTTTTTAAAAATGAGTTTCTCATAGGGGAAGCTTTTTTGTCTCTTGTCTTAATATTGATATTACCTGTGTTTGCAGATGATCCATTTTTTGGAGTGAACTCAGGATACTTTTTCTTTGGATTTTTTGCTGTTTTCATAGTTAGTTCATATATTCTAGCAAAACTAAAAATCACAGCAGCACCTTCTCTTGTGACTTTAGTTACCTTCCCCATATTTAGTTTTATCCCACTATTTATCGAAATAATAGAATTAGAAACTCTGCTAGTCGTTATTCCTTCATGCCTTGTTGCAACTTTACTCGTAGCCAATACTTATGATAACTTCCCTGTTTTTAACAGAAAAGAAATGCGTACAGTAATAACTGTAGTTGCCCTCTTATTACCATTATGTAGCTTTTTCTACCTAATATTCGTGCGAGACCTAGCTGGTTTGCCTTCATGGGAGATATTTATAGCTACTATGTTTATTATAGTAACCTATTTCCTGACATTTAAACAGATTCTGGCATCCAGATTTGAAGAATACGATATCAGTAATCCAGTTTTGTTAGAAGTTCTATTTGTGGGATTAATCAATTTAGCAGTCTTTCTAGCTTTAATGGCTGAGATGATATTGACAGATAAAGAAACTGCAAATTATGTATTCATAGGCATGTATATGGTTCTCCAAATTAGTTTTGCTTTAATATCAATGAGTTGGAAAGTTGAACAAGCTGTATCAATAGTTGCACAGAGTCTAACTTCTATGTTATTCGTTCAAGGTGCATTTATTGCATTCTTCTCGAATTTAGGAGGAGTTAGGACTACAGTTCCTCTTGGTTACGAGATTGTTTTATCTATCAGTCTTTCATTACTTTTCATTGCACCTTTATTTAGTATAATTGCGCTAAGAAAACAAAAATTCGTTTTAAGATCCTCAACTACTATACTATTATTAGGTACAATAAATCTTTTCACACTTAGCTTCTTTGGACTAGGAACTCTATCAAGATCTATTTGTGAACTAATTATTATAGGAATTTCTATTACAATTGGAATTATTTCATTACTCAAATCTATAGACAAGATTACTATCATTTTACCAGAAGAAAATATCACTCTCTCTCACGTGCATTCTATTTCTATTCTAGCTCTAACTTCGACTCTATGGTTTATTAAGAATATTGAAATAATCAATTATTTTGATGAAATAATCAATTATTTCATAGTTATTGGTATCTTTATATCAATCGCAATTTGGTTAGCAGCCGCCTTTAAAACTAGAAAAGAAGAAAAAAGTATGACTGATAATTTACTTGGATTGTTAGCAATATCCCCGATATTCATAGTAATTCCGGCTTCATTAACTGCTGTTAGCATCCCATTGTCAATATTAGCAACAATTTGTGGTGTTGTTGCAATATCTATTGTTCCCTTAGTATCTTCACGCTATAATCTCGCATATCCAATTGTAATCTATGGTATACAAATTATTTCAGTTTTTGCATTTCCAAATGCTCCGACAGTCTATGGTGCTCCTTGGCTTCTCCCAGTTGTATTTCTACTTCCAACCCTTTCAATGCTTTATATTTCAATAAGGGAAGACAAATTGGCAATAAGAATAGGAACAACTGTTTTAGCTACTATAACGTTAATATTCACGGCTTTAGCTTTAAGTAAAAAAGATACAGAATTAGGTGTATTAATTGCTATAAATTCCCTTGTGTTAATTTGCTATCCTATTATTCTTTATCTCTACAACATGTGGAGAGTAAAAAAGGAAGCTCAAATCAATGTAACTATTGAATATCCAGTAAATCTTTTCATAACAGCAGTAGGTGCAATAATAGCTAATAATTTCATCACAATTGGCACTGGTGACTCTGCGAGTGAAATAATAAGATTTGTTGTTCTGATTATTGCAACAGTTGTAGGTCCATCAATTTTTATTGTAAATAGATTCTTAAAGAGAATTATAGAAATATCTTCCCGTGAAATGCGTTTTGTTAGTTTTGGCTTTGTATCTCTTATACAAATCCTTCTTTTAGTTTCTGCAGGAGCTGAACTAGTTTCTGAATATTACTACATAGCATTATTAGTTTTAACAACCATTGTTTCCATTTTGATAATGTTCAAAGAAAAGTTTGATTCACTTATCGTATTACCAGCTTTAATTTCAATAATGATACTACCAATCTTTTCCAATAAATATACACATGTAGATCCCACCATGTTGGAGCCTTTAATAAGCAGTATTCTTTTAGTTATGTTTATTTCTTATTTAATTGCACTCTCCTTAGGATGGTTTGATTCCAAGTATCCAGAAGCTACTTTTGCGTCATATTTTGTTGGTTGTTTAGGTATAATCCTATCAACTTTCATAGATAGAATGTCATTCTTTGTAAAACTACCAGAATTCTTTCCGCTATTAATATTCACAATTTGGCAGATAGGTGTAATTGTTTCAATGCTTAGAACAAGAATAAAACCAGAAAGGAATGTAGATTTCTACTTAACTTGGCTCTTTATGATTACACTGATATCTTTAAGCATGGAACAAATTTTTAATTTGAAAAATTTACTTGGCTTCACTTTAACAGCGATTCCTGCGTATCTAGTCTTCATAATATTCTCTTCGCTATTACAATACAAAATGAAATATTCCAATTCAGGAATGATATCTCATATTTTAGCGATACAAATATTGTTAATTACTGTTGGATCTACAATTTTTAGCGAAATATTTTTTGTCTCAAAAACTGCTGAAGTTCTAGTGTACGTATTCTTTAATGTATTCACCATTCTATTGTTCGTAGTCTTAGAATCACTTGTAATAGAATACATTCTTGTGAAAACGGATAGTCCAAAACCTGAAATTGTAAATGTAACTCTTTTTGTCCCAATCTACATATTCTCCTTAGTTATATCTATTATCCACAATTTTTACGGAATAATTCCATTGATTCTATGTATTGTTTTCTATGGAATGAGTCAGAGACACGAAATGAGGTTTAGTTCAACATTATCAGTTGTATCTATTGGTATCAGCGCATTCTTTATTGTTCCCAAACAAGACATAGTATCGTGGACGGCTTTTGGTATTGTTTCAGGTATGGTGACTCTGATGATAATATCAGGTATTTTGTTATATGTTAAGACCAAAAATGAATTCCATATTATTCCCACTCTTTCTGTTGCTATAATATGTCAAACAGTGATCACATTTTTATCCCCTATGAAACTCCCTGTGCAATTTGGATTAATTTTTAATCTTGCATTAATCGGGCTTTTAGTAGGAATAACATTTGATATTAAAGAGTTCAAAATAATATTTCTAGTTGCATCTGGTTTACTCCTAATTCCTTACTTAGTATTAACCTTCACAAGGGTAGATATAGCAGGTTATTGGTCGCTGTTATTCCTAGCAACGGGTATCTTAATACTTCTAACAACATACATAACTTATACAAAAAGAAGGGAAGCATTGGCAGAGCCACAGAAACAATGAGATAATCAGCATTGATATTATTACCCTGTTATCCTATGATTTTTCTTGTTTATTGACATTCCTAATCATTAATAAAGACGTTTGTGGCTATTTGTTATAGAAATGGCTGAACTACATGGTATCGTTAAAGGAATGGATTGTGCTTCTTGCCAGACTAAAATAGTTAAAAACTTAGAAAAAACTCTTGGAGTGAAATCTGTCAAACTCAGTCTTGTATCAACAAAAATCAAAATCGAGTATGATGAAAAACAACTTGATGACAAAGTGCTAAAGAAGAACATCAAAAAGATGGGGTATGAATATAAGGCTGATTATAAAAGAAGCGGTTTTTTTAATTTAAAGGAAAATAAAAAAATTATCTATGCCTTAATAGGAACCCTTTTTCTAACACTTACTTTAATCAGCAAGTTTACATCTTTTCCTGAATTTTCTATCAAATTGATTCCCAATTTTCCCATACCTATTTTTCCACTTATTACCATTTTAATTGGCGGGATTCCTGTCTTTGTACATGCTTTTGCATCCATTAGAGCATTAACAATAGATATAGATCTTCTAATGGTAATTGCGATTTTTGGTGCAGCTTTAATTGGAGAATGGGAAGAAGCTGCAGAGATTGTTATTTTATTTTCGGTAGCTGAACTAATAGAAGCTTATACCTTGGATAAAGCTCGGAATTCAATTAGAGAACTAATGGATTTAACTCCTCCAACAGCTATAAAGTTAATCAAAGGAAAAAAACACTCAGTGGTTCCTGTTGAAGATTTGATTGTAGGTGATAGAATCAGCGTAAAACCTGGGGGAAAAATACCAGTTGACGGTAAAATTGAGTGGGGATCATCAAATATAGATCAAAGTACAATAACTGGTGAATCTAAACCTTCAGAAAAACGTGTGGGGGATAAAGTATTTGCAGGGACAATTAATCTAGAAGGCTATCTCATTATCAGAGCAACAAGCATGTATAATGAAACTACATTATCAAGAATAATAAAATTAGTAGAGGATGCAGAGAGTAAGAAAGCGAAAGCTGAACAATTTGTACAAGTTTTTGCAAAGTATTATACTCCTATAATGGTTCTAGTTGCAATCCTAATCACTTTCATTCCTGTTGTCATTTTTAGTCAAGATTTCAATGTGTGGATTTATCGAAGTTTAGTCACTTTGGTAGTAGCATGCCCTTGTGCTCTTGTTCTATCTACACCAATAACAGTCGTAACAGCAATAACTAGAGCCTCAAAAAGAGGTGCCTTAATTAAAGGAGGTCAGTATCTTGAAGCTCTTTCAAAAATATCGGTATTAGCTATTGATAAAACAGGTACACTTACACTTGGAAAGTTGAAAGTGTATAAAGTTGAAGCATTAAATAAATTTCCAGAGGAAGAACTGTTAATAATATCAAAAAACCTTGAAAAACATTCAGAACATCTGATAGCAAAAGCAATAGTGAAATATTGTGATAAAAAGAATATTGGAGATTTAGCTTTTGATGAAGTGCAAATTTTTGCTGGAAAGGGTATTAAAGGTGTTATAGGTGATGATCAATACTACATTGGTAATTCTACCCTAGCTTTGGAAGTTATACAAGACAACATACATCTAGATTGTGATGAAACTGAAAGCGTTGTAAGTTATGTGATAAAAAATAAAAGAGTCGTAGGACATTTTCATCTGTCCGATGAATTAAGAAAGGAATCAAAAAGTGTTATTAATTACATAAAGAAAGCTGGTATTGATAACATCTATATGTTGACTGGGGATAATGCTGAAATAGCTTCAACAATAGCTAGAGATTTAAAAATCGATTATCACGCTGAACTTCTACCTGAAAACAAGATTGAAATTGTAGAAAAATTAAGATCTGAACATGGTTCTATTGCTTTTATAGGCGATGGAATCAATGATGCTCCTGCATTAGCTGCTGCTGATGTTTCAATAGCTATGGCGCATTCTGATACAGCTATTACGATTGAGACTGCGAATATAATATTAGCTTCAAATGATTTAGGTGTTTTACCTTATCTTTTTGTTCTTAGTACACAAACTCGGAACACGATTAAAATTAATATAGCAGTATCACTGATCATAAAACTTGTTTTCTTTATTTTAGTTTTCTTTGATATCACTCAACTTTGGATGGCTGTCCTATTTGGTGATATGGGCGCTTCTTTGTTAGTAATTTTGAATGCAATGAGAGTGGGGAGACAAAAAATATTTTTAAGTTAATAGATTAAATTAATAAATTCCTCAACATATAGAAGAATGTGAGTGAAATGAGCAAGACAGATAAATCTGTTTCAAAAATAATGCTATATATATTCATCTCAGTGTTAATAATTTCATCAATATTTGCAGTAACGATGTTTGGACCCCGTCCTGACACAGAAAGAAGCTTGTTTACATTGACCTTGAGACATTATACTAAAGGCTACGAACCACTGTATTACAGTGATTATGCATTGACAATAGTTCAAGATCTTAGAGAGATAGGGATTGATGCTGAAGATATAGCAATGGACTATGCAACATATCTAGAAACTGTTGTAGCTGACAGAAACTTCGATTTAGCGATTTTAGAAGTAGAAGGTGAAACAGCTCCACATTTAGAACAATTGTTTGGAGAAAAAGCGTCACTGAACTTGTTTAATTTTGTAAACAAACTTGATGATGGTTTACTTTTAAACCTTACAAAAGAAATATCCATGGAATTAGATTATAATACTCGAATTTCTCTTTACCATGACTTACAAGATCATATAATGAGTAATATTGTCCCTATGGTACCTTTGTTTACTCCAGTACGATCCTACGCTTTCTGGGATAATTTAGTAGGTTTCTCAGCAGAGCTTGGACTATCCAACAGCCTGCCTTATATGTCTTTTTCAGGAATTCATGAAGGACAAGAAACAACTGATAATCTGAAAATTGGTGTTGGTAGATGGTTTACATTAAACCCAATAAGGAACACACAGAATACTGAAAAACTGTTCCTTTCTTTGATTATGGATAAATTGATTGCTGTTGATTCTGAAGGCATAATTTCAAGTAATGGATTGATAAATTATTGGGAATATTTGAATGATACAACATTACTCTTACGTTCAAGGCAAAATGTTATCTGGCAAAACGATGTTGATGAAACATTTACAGATGTACCATTTACATCAAATGATACTGCTTTCACATTAGAGTTGTTGAGG
>JAUVXQ010000054.1 GCA_030603505.1 Candidatus Heimdallarchaeota archaeon
TAAAAAACTCTATTAGAGTAATAAAAGGACTTGAAAAGGGCGAGATCAACTTCCATATTGCCCCTTTCTCAGATTTCCCAAGTCCATTTGCTCATGGAATAGTTTTACTTGGAGTTGCAGATGTAGTACAGATAGCTGATAGAAGTGCGTTACTCAGAGAGCTTCACCAACAAGTTTTACAGAGAGTATATGGAAAAGAGGGAACAAAAGAGATTCTGTTTAGTAAAGAGCTTGTAGAAAGAATTTTCAATAATCGTAGTTATAAGAATCCTGAATTCCCTATTTCTTCACCAAGGTATTTAAGAAATGCAATCAAAGCTTTAGCTCCTCTCAGGGTAATAGAAAGCCTTACTCCAAGTATATACCATTTAAGTATAGTAGATCCAGAAAAAATACGCTCTTGGGCTTTAGATTTGCATAATAGCGGAGATTTAGTTTCAATACCTGTTTCTAGAAATGATAATAGATCCATTATAATGTTAGATTTTCCATTGTTCTGGAATATATATGTTAAATCTACTGAAATCGATGATTTAGGCCAAAGTATAATTGTTCTTCTTAAAACGAATAACAAACTATCTTCAAGAGATATTGCAAACGTCCTTAGTGAAACAGAGATTAGAGTGTTTTCTAGTTTATATAAACTAGAACAGAATTTTCTAATAATAAGAACCAATTTTGAATTTCACAGAGGAAAGGTTAAATGGAAGTATTCGCTAATCGAGAACATAATACCGAAAGAAATTCTTAACCAAACAAAGAATCTTGATCCTGAAGAATGTCTTAAAAGAGTTTTACTGAGATATCTAAAAGTTCATGGACCTTCAACAAAGGGTCAGATAGCAGAATATTTGAAAATTGAAGAAGAAAAAGTAGATAGATCTTTATCAGAGTATGAGCAAGACAACAAGATTCTGAAAGGTCAATTTGTAGAGGGTACGGTCGACCACCAATATATAACCTTAGAAGACAGAGAGTTGCTAAGAAACCTAAGTAATAGAAGTATAGATTCAACTATACTATCAAATGACGATCTGAATTATGTGAGGTATCATTTTATTGTTGAACAATATCTTGATAGAAAAATAACTGGGAAAGAAGCTGTTCTTAATATTTTGGGTGATTTTGGTTCGATAGAAGATTTAAGTTCATTGAATATACGAATACAAAATTTCGAACTAGATTGGCTAAGAAGCTTGATTGAACAGAATGAATTGATTCGTGGACGTTTTAGTCACAATAGATTAGCGTATGTAAGCCGAGAGGTGTTCCCTCATTATTATTCATCATATAGTGACAAAATTCAGTTTACAAGTGTTGAAAATAAAGTATTATCTACGATTAAAAAGTATGGATCATTGACTAAGAGAGAAATTAGCGAATATGCAGAACTGGATAGTGATATAACACAAGAAAGCATAATGTTATTGGATAAAACGTTACATTTAGTTAGGAAGTCGTTACATTTTGAGTCTTTTATTCCTAAGCGTTTCACACCTAATGTATATGATATTTCAACTAAATATCTGAATATAAACACACTACCATCATACAAGGAGAGTCAAAAGTTCATAATTTTGAAACATATTCATTCACTAGGACCCGTTTCAGTCGTGGAGCTTACTCAAGTTTCCGGTTTTAGATATAGTGATGTTGAAAGTATAATAAAACAACTTCTAAAAGCAAAGAATGTCTTAGAGAAAAAACTAACTGAAAGAGATACAAATTACTATCTAACCAAAGAACGTTATGAGCAGATAGTGAAAATTAAAGCTAATTTAATCAACAATATGCAATCAACAAACGAAAGGATAGTGATAATACCCAGAAATGATCCTTTTGCAAAACTTGGATTAAGAATGCACCTTCGGGACATTTATGGAGAAGGCCACATTGACCCCATACTCTTGGATGGTTCAGTCATTGGTTCGATCGAGTACAAACTTCATCGGGGAAGATATCTACAAGTATATGATTTAAAAATTGATGCAGATATAATTTTTGATTTCTCATTGCTTCAGAAAATCGCTGCAGAATTAACGTCATATATAAGGAATGTTCATAAAGTTCTAAGTCTTCAAATTGAAGATATTAATGGAAGGTCAATATTATCCAAGAGTAATGGAATAATTCGTGATATTTTTATTAAAACAGGCTTTCGTTTGATTCAAGATACATTAGTGGGAGGAGAAACAATCACTCGTGTTTTCAAGAAGGATCTAGTTGAAAAATTCATTATGAATATTTTGTGGCTTAGAATTGATTATCCAGCGTTGAACTCTGATAGTTTACTTGCGCTAATCAATCAATTTGGTTGGTTAAGTTTGGAAGAGATATTTGCACGATTTCCTGACAATATCTCTTCAGTCACATTGTATCTTCTTAATAAATTACTGGAAGAAAAGAAAATAATCTATCTGGGTAATGCTTTCTACTCATTACGCTTTGCTCGTTATAGAAAAAGTGGATTAAGACGAAGGAAGCAAGTAAAACAAGAACACGTGTCAATCTATAAACTGATACAAAAAGGAAACTCTACAATAGCTCAACTTACAAATAAAACTGGTGATTCGATTGTTTCTGTGAGAACAGCTATTAATGCTCTGGAGACAAATGTACAAATAGGTGTTAGGAAGATTAGTACAACCTTTAAAACCCAAGAATACTGGGATTTACAGAGTTTTATTCCTGAATTAGAGGGGGAAAATTTAGAACTGCGTGCAAATTACATTTATGATATTGTCAAAAGTTTTGGAGTAGCAACTGAGGAACAAATTATAGAAAGAGCGTCAATTACAAGTGTTATATCAAAAATAAGAGTCAAAGAAGCAATAGCTAAACTTGTTGAAGAGGAAAGACTCTTAGCCGGAAGATTTGTAGAAGACACCATTCATTTCTTTTATATTACTAAAAAACATTTTGAAGAGCTAGAAATGCTTGAGAAACAGGAAGAATCGCTCGTCGAATACATTCCTAAACTAGTTAAAGAGAAATACTACTTACTTCCACCACATGACATTGCAAATGTAATTTTGAGAGATTTACTTCCAGAACAGTTTGATATTACAATTAAAAACTACATTGTGGTAATAAATCAGAAAATTGCTGCTCAATTTAGCTTAGATGATTCTAATCATAAAAAGTTCAGAGTAAATAACGTGAACCTAGCTCCTTGGGTTAATACAGATATGACATTCAATTACATAATAAATGCAGTTCAATCGCTCCCTTCATTTTATCCTCTGGAGGTGCAACATATAGTGATTGAACGAATTAATGGAATTTCTGTGCTTTCGTTGGTGAAATAAATGACAAAGGAAAATGTTAGCTTGTCTCTTGAACAATTAGCAAGATATCTCGCTGAAAAACAAAACCTAACAAAACAATATATGGGTGTTAACTACAAGCATGCTATATCGATTTCTAAGAATCTTGTATTTTTCCAAGATTCAGAATCACTTTATGCACGTATGAGAACTTTTTCCAGTTCTCTTATTCATTCGTTAATCAAGAATAAGCTTATAGTTCAAGCTCCCTTTATCGAGAAAAAGCTTACATATGTTAGCAATGATTTGCTTCCATTTTTTTATTTCAGCAATTTAAAAGACAATATTGAATACAAAATACCTGAAACTAGATCAGTTTTGGAATTCATTAAGGAGCAATATATTACAACACGTCAGAAGATTGTGAGTAAATTTGGTTTACAAAGAGAAACAATTATGGAAATACTTGCTGAGTTAAGAGAAAACTATCAGATATTCATGTATTATGATGGTTCAAAGTGGACAATAAGCGACTCTGAATCACTTTTACATGAAGGTACAATAAGCCGTTCAACAGCTATAACTGAAATGGTTTTTCAAATTATCAAAAGTTTTGGACCAATAACTGTACCTCAAGTTATGAAAGTTCTAAATCTCTCAGGAGGTAGAGTAAGTACCAGTTTGATAGATCTTTATGAAACAGAGAGAGTAATAAGAGGGTATTTTATTGAAAATTCAAGTTATGAAGCTTTTATAGTAACAGATGAATTAGAGCATCTAGAACAGTTTATTGAGTTGTACGAAACGAAGGAAAATGTTGAGTTTCAACTTTTACCAGCAAATGATCCACTAGTTAGATATTGGTCTTCTGCTGATTTTGCTATAATGGATGACACCAGAAGAATATTAATAATGATATCAGGACTGCCTATCTGTTCTTTTGATTATAAGGTTATTAATGACGATTTACACATTCAGAATCTTCTAAAAACAAGTCAATATTCATATTATGAAGAAGAAATAATCAAAAAGGTAAAAGAGTTTGCAGAGAACCAAGGGAAAATACTGGTTTTTCCAAAAACACAGTCAGAAGCTTTAGAAAATCAAGCTAAACTTTTCTATGAACAACTAAAAAAGAGAAGTTTTACGTCAAGAGGTTCTGAGTTAACTACTAGTCTATCGCACATTAAAGTTCCTCAAGATACAACCAAAAGAATATCTTGGATAGATGTTTTTCCATTTATTCATGACCTTCAATATCTCAATAGGAAAAGTGAATTTAAGACTAAACAAGAGCTTATCAAAGGTATAAGAAACATCGGTGTTCCTCTTCCAATAAATTCACTTAAAGTTAGGACAAGTAGAGGAAAGGAAAATATCATCACTAATCTTCAAGTAAGTAAACAGATTGCCATAGGAAAATTTGGCGGTTTCTCTCGAGGTTTAATCTTGGCATCAGACTATTTTCTATATTCCAAATTACGTGTTACAAAATCGATTGGTGTTTTCGAGGAAAAAGCTCTAAACTTCATTCAACAAAAAGGTAAGGTCAATTTTAAGCAACTTAGAGAAGGATTGAGATTATCAGATAGAGTGATTTTAGCAACTCTAAGGAGACTTGAAGATGCAAATGAAGTTATACAAGGTAAATCCTCATCGAATCAAATAGTGTGGTATCCTGTTTCAGACTATCTAAAAAACACACAAGTAAGAAATATCTCTTCTCAAAGAGATGCATGGTTAGAAGTTCTTCATAGAATTCTTTCTACCAATTTACCTTTATCCATTAGACAAATTGCAAATATTACAGGTTTATCAAACACACAAGTTGAAATCTATTTAAGGGAGCTTATTGCATCAAAGGGGGTAAGATCAGGTCGTTTTATTGAAGAAGAAAAGGATGCTCAATACACTACAAAAGAAATAGAGGAGAGTTTAACGGGTTTTCTTTACAAACAAGAAAGTGAGGTTCCAGAGCTAGAAGAAAGTGAGGTTCCAGAGCTAGAAGAAAGCGAAATAATCTATTTACCAAGAGCTGATCCTTTGCTAGTTTTATATCGTTCTTTTCTACTTCGAAAATTTAAAACAAGGACTCTGTTTCAAAGGTCTTTACCCTCTGAATATGGTGAATTAATGTTAATTAATGGACTTCCCTTCGCCGCATTACATATGAAGAAAACAGAGGGAATAGAATATATTAACAATATTGAACTTTTGGCAGGATATGAAGACAATCATACATTAATGCTAATGTTGACTGCAATTAATGATTTTTACAATAAGACAAAGAAAAACGGTAAAAAGACTATACAAATTAAACAAATAAACGGAGTTCATCTAAAATCCAACAGAGCAAGATATATACTCACTTTAATGAATGATATGCAAATCGACTATCACATCATTCCATGAACTGTCTCTATCTAAAGGAGGGGGACTTCTTCACTGTTCAGTTAAATCAATATATTGAGGGATAAATTTTTTATTGAGAAAGATAAAGTTATTATTGATGATACGACATGCTCAAGTTGCAGGAACTTTTTATCCAAGAGATAAAGAAGCTTTAATAAAAGAAATAGAATCGTCCTTTACTTGCTCTTTAGGACCTGGAGAACTTCCAAAGAATGAAAAAAAAGACGGACTTACACCTTTCTTTGTGGTTCCCCATGCCGGATATATGTATAGCGGACCTGTTGCTAGTTGGAGTTATTTGGAACTAAGCAAATTTCAACAACCACAGACAGTTATCATTCTTGGACCAAACCATCATGGGATCGGACCAGATATTGCTTTACCTGAAAAGGTTGAAACGTGGGAAACTCCTTTTGGTTCAGTTGAAATAAATCATAAACTTATAGATAAAATCGCGGATATTTATCCTTTAGTAAAAAGGAACGATTTAGCTCATCAAAGAGAACACTCGATTGAAGTGCAATTACCATTTTTACAGTACATTTACAATAAACCTTTCAAACTTATTCCTATTGGTTTAATAAACCAAAGCTACGAAGTTTGCTTAATACTGGGCGAAATATTAGCAAAAGTGTGTGAAAAAGAAGATATTGTGATTATTGCTTCTTCAGATTTGACACATTATGAGTCTCATGATAAAGCAAAAGAACAAGATTTGAAAATTCTTCAAGCTGTAGAAGACATGGATACAAAGAAATTATATGATATAAAACTGGATTTAAATGTCTCAATGTGTGGTCATGGACCAATTGGTGTAACAATTGAATCAGCAAAAAGAATGGGAAGATCTTCTGGAAAAATCTTGAAATATGCAACATCGGGAGATTCTTCAGGAATTAAAAATCAAGTAGTAGGTTATGGTTCAGTAGTTTTTTACTAAGAACCATTATATAGAGATAGAGATATGTTCATTAATAATAGTAACTATATATCTGTGTGGGATAGAAAATTATGAAAAGTCAAACCATAAAAAAAGTCGTCCTAATCGGTGATGCAAGAGTAGGTAAAACATCGCTTATTAAACGCTTTGTGACAGGTCTCTTTAACCCAACATACCAAATAACCTTAGGAACAACCATAATGAAAAAAGATGTTGAGTACGCAGATAGAACTGTTACACTAAGTCTATGGGATGTAGGAGGGCAAGAAGTATTCAAACAAATAAGAAGCAAATATTATTATGGTAGTGAGGGAGCTTTAGCAGTTTGTGACGCTTCTAAGAGGGTTACATTCGAAAATCTCACATCTTGGGTTGATTCTTTTAGAGAAGTTGTCGGTGATCAACCTATTGTTTTTATAGCAAATAAAAACGATTTAGCAGAACTAGAAGTCTCAGAAAAAGATATGAAACAAATAGTTGAAAAACACAAAAACGCAACTTTTCTTTTTACTTCGGCAAAAAGTGGAAATAATGCGGAAACGGCTTTCAAGACCATAGTTAATATGATGATTGAAAAAGAGGAAAAATAGCTCTTTTATAAATATTCTTCGATTTCTTTTCGTATAAGATAAAGAGATAAGGTTAATTCACCAAGGCAACCTATTTCGCTAATTTTATCAAAATAGATAGCTGTACCATGATCTAAATCTTTCTTTGATAAACCCGGTTCAGCTCCCCCATAAACGAGAAGAATGGTTTTTCCATCAGAGTACGATTCACTTATGGACTTGGAATCAAATATTTCTTTGGAAAAGGGACGACGTATAAAAAGATAAA
>JAUVXQ010000156.1 GCA_030603505.1 Candidatus Heimdallarchaeota archaeon
TCAAGCTCCAACCCCTCATTATTAATGACCGCAAGATGAACAATAAGCTCAAGACTTTACTCTGCCCTTTCCTCTGGTACAACGTTCTTTTGTACGCCCAGACCCTCTGGAGGTGATTAGGAGGTTTTGGGACATGCTTAATAATATACTTAAGATAATGGTTGAATAATAATGTTTCGCATGAATTTCAATTAGAGCAAATATCAAAAATATTCAATTATAAGAAGAGCTCAATGGAAAAATCAGAAAGAATACTCTTTACTACTTTTAAGTATAAAGATATTAAATTAGTGTAAATTATAAAAATAAGTCTTAATGTTGCATTTCAATGAAATTCAGTCTTTGTGATAGAATTACCACAATTGTTTTATTGTGATTTGTTTTCTAATTATATGCAAATGAATATGGATGAAAATGTTCTTGTTCTTGGTTTCAAGAAGACGAAGAAAATATTTGCATCAATCCATTGGACTCTATGGATAACAATTGGTTTACTAGCTTTTCTCCTTATCATCTTCTATTATCCTTTTAATATGGATTATTCATCATTTACAATAAGAGGTCTAAAACTATTTTTGCATTTTTTTCAAGCTGCAGTGATTTTTAGCATTATTGCAGTCATTTCTCTCAGTAGAGATATTAGAAGGAGTTTTATCTGGTTTGCAACTTTTTTTTCACTGATGGTTTTTGTTGTCTTAACAATAATCAACATCACAACCAGTATTATGAATGAAGGTGATTATTTAACAAAATTAAAATTTCATATCGAGATTTGGTTATCCATTCAATCATTAATAACACTGGTTTTCTTAACATTTATTTGGTATTTTAGACAGCTAAAAACTAAATTCAAATGTTTTATTATTGCTTTTTTCGTTATGGAAGATGTAATAATGTTCTTACATCTAACTGGGGTCATAGAAATCTCTTTTAATTATTGGATGATTACTTCTTTTATTATTATAGATACTTGTGTGTTTATCATCTTCAACTTCTTCTCAAATAAGTTTCGCATTATTTATCCAAAGAACATTTTTGGAATATACATCTCGTTAACTATTGTCTATAACATCTCTACTTATCTATATCTGAAGTTTAATTTAGCAATAATGGATTTCGTTGGACACATATTTGTGGTTATTGCGCATGTTGCTGCTCTATTCTCAATCTTTAGAACATTCATTGATTATCCGTATGATAAAATAGAATTCAAACTCGAAGAAAGAACCAAATCAATACAGGTTGTTTCCTCTATAATCAGTCATGATTCTGCGAATTTATTATCCAAAGCAATAGGTTATCTAGATTTAGGTATCGATTTAAAATCGCTAGAATATGCAGAGAAGTCAATTCAACCTATTCTTCAAGCACAACAATTAATAACAAAACTATTAGACACAACAAAAAATATATTGAAATCTGAAAGAGAGATAATCGATCTTCATCAAGAAATTTCGATTGTAGTAAATGATATCAAGAAAAAGAATACAGCACAAGAAATGCAATTAGATATACAGTGTTCTGATTTTGATTATAAGATTTTAGGATATAAAATCATCTCAAATGTTTTTCATAATCTTATAGAAAATAGCATAAGATACTCACCTAGGAAGAATGTATCTGTTAAAATTAGTGCAAATATTAAAAATCAAGGAAAAGAAGGAATAGAGTTAGTTTTTGAAGACAATGGAAAAGGTATATCTGAAAGTATGAAGAAAAAGATTCTGAAGAAACCTGTTTCATCAGAAAAGGGATATGGAATGGGGTTGTTTATGTCCAATTATATTATAAAAGAGTATTTTAATGGAACAGTCAAGATCGAAGATAGAGTTGAAGGAGAAAATGAAAAAGGAACAAAAGTTACTGTTTTCCTACCAAAATCCAAAAAGGACGCAAAACAACTAGAAAGAGCTCTATAGAAAGAAATGTATTGAAAGAAGCAAAACAATATTAAAGATTCACTTGACAGTTTAAGTTTATGCTTGAATAAGGGCACATGTGAAGATAAAAGATAAAAGAAAAAAGAAAGAAAGTTTAGTCTATATGATACTCATCTTTTGTAGCTTCAGGTTTCTTTCCAGGCCACCAGTTCCATTTGTCTGCTATAGACATTATTGCTGGAACGAGTACTGTACGAATGATAAAAGTGTCTACCAGAACTGCAAAAGTGAGAATAAATCCGAACTCAGTCATTACCAGAACATTACTCAACATCAAGCCAGAAAATGCTATCGCCATTATAATCCCTGCCATGCTAATTACTCCACCTGTTTTGTAAAGTCCTTTGATAATAGAAGCTCTTTCCGTATACCCTTTATTTCTATACTCACTAATTCTACTTAATAAGAAGATGTCGTAATCTAGACCAAGTCCAAGTAATATACTAAAACTCATCACAGGCGTAACCCAATAGACAGCACTAATATCTCCTAATACTCTTGGAAACAGCCAGTCCAATATACCAACGTGAAAAATAAGCGCAGCCATTCCATATATCCATGAAATCGTTAAGCCAACAGTTATTATTAATCTCAATGGTACAAAAATTGACTTAAACATCAGAGCTAGCATAATATAGACTATAGCAACGATTACACCGATCATTATTGGGAAAAGGTCAAAAACAATTTCTACAGTATCTACAACAGATGTAGAGCCACCTGCCAAGTAGAATTCATAATCTGACGATTCTTGAAATTCCGCAAGTATTTCCCTTGTATCTTTAATCCATTCTTCTGTATACCGACTAAAAGGATCGAAATTAGGTTGAACATCAATAAGTAATGTTGAGTTTTCTTCATTTGTATATCGATTAAACATCATTCTATAAGCTTGAGCATTAGAGTCGTTGTCTAATGAAGGATCAAAAAGCAAACTGATGGCTTGTATGAAAGGAATTGAAAATCCTGAATCACCATAAGATGCCCATGAAATAGAAATAAAA
>JAUVXQ010000140.1 GCA_030603505.1 Candidatus Heimdallarchaeota archaeon
AGAAAGAGATGAAAAAAAGCGAGATATAGACCTATCATACTTAGACGTATTTGACAATCTTGTAGCTCTGGAGATAGTTAACACTAATATCGAAAAAATCGAACTTCCAAAAAACAACTACAAAAAACTACGTAGATTAAATCTTAATTATAATAAAATTAAGGAAATTGACCTTGAGCAAATAACAAACAGCAAAATCCTAGATTTGTGTCTCATGGGAAACGAGACAGAATATATAGACACAGAACCTTTATCTAAGTTAACAAATATGAGTTATTTATCTATAAGTACTAAAAACATCGCTCAACTTGATTTAAGTAATATTAATCAGCACATAAACTATTTAGAAATAGGAACAAGTTCTAAACGGGAAGGAGGAATGAACATTAAACAGCTTGAAAAACATAAAAGTATGAGAGTTTTAGTATTACATGGTAAAAAAGTCTCAAGAGAACAAGATATTCAAACCCTTAGTGATTTACAAAATAGACTCATATATTTTAATGATGAAAAAGAAATTAATGATAAAAAAATTAGACCAAAAAGCTGGGGAGATTACGTGGGAGAATTTGATTATTTAATAGTCTCATGGTACGAAAAAATTGATCCCAATGGCAGAATGATTATGCATGAAACATTAGCTTATTGATCTTTCTGGTGTTAATACTATTAGACCTTTAGATGGTGTATGTCGTAGTATTAGCGATTCTTTAATCCACAAATGTAGAGTTATCCTTTTCTCCTATTAACCAAAACTAAGTCGAAGTTTTCTTTCGACAAAAAGAATCCCTAATAAAGTTAATTGTTGACTTTTCTTACATATTCTACTTAGACAGCGTCTAATAATAATATTTGAAAAAGTTCAATCAGAGATAATGCAGAAAATTCGGAAATTACGGAAAAATCGACAACTTTATTAAGACTCCATCAATATTTATTTACTCAAGGTGATAGGTTTGAATGATAGGAAAGAAACTAAAGAATGTTGTTCATCTGAAGATAAAGATGTTAGTTGCTGCAAAATCGAAGGAGTAGTTCAAATTGATAGCCGGGGACAAATTGTACTACCTCGGGATCTAAGAAAAGATGCAGGTTTAACTGAAGGTACTAAACTAGTTGTAGTTAGACTTCAAAACAAGGGCGAAATAGCAGGTATTTGTTTGTACAAAACTGATGAATTTAACATTGTTGTTAAAGACCTTCTCAATCCGGTCATGAAAGAAATATTTGCAGAATAGAGGTATAAAAATGGAAAATGATGAAGTTAGAAAAACTGTACGGGATGCTTATGCTAAAGTTGCTCGTTCAAATAAAGTTAATATAGAAACAGAGGAAAAAAAATCTAGTTGTTGTGGCTCTTCTTCGAGTGACAAAATCGAAAGTTCTAGTTGCTGTGGCTCTTCTACTAGAGATATTAGCAAAAGCATTGGTTATTCATTAGATGAAATGAATCTTGTTCCAGAAGGATCTAATCTTGGTCTAGGTTGTGGTAACCCTACAGCTATTGCTGGATTAGAAGAGGGAGATGTTGTATTAGATCTTGGTTCTGGAGCTGGTTTTGATTGCTTCCTTGCATCTAGAAAAGTAGGTGACACAGGTAAAGTAATTGGTGTTGATATGACACCCGATATGATTGATTTAGCAAGAAAAAATGCAAAAATTAACAATTACACAAATGTCGAATTCAGACTTGGTGAAATAGAAAATATACCAGCAGCAGATAATTCTGTGAATTTAGTTATGTCTAATTGCGTAATAAATCTCTCACCAGAAAAACAAAAAGTGTTTGATGAAGCTTATAGAGTATTGAAGCCAGATGGTAGGATAACAATCTCTGATTTGGTTCTATTGAAACCACTTCCTAAGTCTATTAAAAATAGCAAAGCAGCGTTAGCTGGTTGTGTTGCAGGAGCTGTACTAAAGGATAAGTATCTTGAATATATTATGAATGCAGGATTTAAAGAAATAGAAATAGTAGAAGAGACTTCTACACAGACAGAGGAAATTGAACAAATTGCTAGCACTGTACAAGAGGATGATCCCTCGTTTTCTGAACATTTAGAAAATATTAACGAACTAGTTCAAAGTATCACAGTTGTTGGAGTCAAAAAGTAAAAGAAAAACTTGAAGGTAAATTTTCTCTCTTCTTTTTTTCTTTTTCTTCCTTTATAGATTTCTTAGCTTTTAGGTATCTTAGCAACTTGGAATGTATTGATATCAACTGCTGATTACTTTTCTCTTAGATATAGCTTTGAAACAGATAAAATCAACTTATTTTTCCAAGAACTTCTAATATGGATAACGCTGCTAACCAGCTTGTTCTAGGATTTATAGGTGAAGGATTATTTTGGAAAGAGAATTTATACTCCCCAACATCTGAGCTTATTTCTATCTCGTGAATATTCTTGTTTATTGATGGTTCAGAATATATAGATACATATGTTTGTTTTGGTCCCAAAGTTGAAAGAGCTAATCTTGCAGCAACATTAATACTTCTAGGGAATATTTGAGCTGCTTTTTTTGCGTTTCCTTTAAAAATTAGTGTTTTTTCATACTCTGAAAGCTTCAGATCATGGTCTTTTACATATTTGTGATTTTCAAAAACCTTTAGTGGTTTTCTGGTAGTCAACTCAGCTTTTTGGATTCCTACAAGGTTTAAGGCTTCTATGCAATCAAATCCACCGATAGCTCCTGATGGCAGTTTGATAAGTTTTTTTTGTGATTCATCTAATTGTGTGTATTTCGAGTAAAGATTATCGTAAGAAATGAAAGCTCCAACACTCATTGGAATGAAAATCTTCCCAGATTGAATCATCTTGTCAAAAACAGTTTCAACAACTTGTTGTGTAGCTGATTCAACTATAATATCACAATCATCGAAATCAGTTGTGGAAGACATCAATCTGACATTAGGATGTAAATCAGTTACTTTTTCCATTTTATCTTTTTCTATGTCAAAAACTGCTTTAAGCTCAATTTTATGTTGAAACTTGTATAGATTCTTAATTATCTCTGAACCAATGTAACCTATACCTATAATTGCTAATTTCAAAGCCATCTTAACCACATTTTGGAAAATCCATTATTACTATTAATATATTCTAGTATGGTAATTTTAAATATTTATTTAATGATAAAATCCTTAAATAACGATTTATTATTAAAGAACAGGTTACCTTTATGGATTTGAGTCACCATCCTAAATCACTAATAACAGGAGCTGCTAGTGGCGTTGGTAGAGCTTTTGCCAAACTACTAGCATCACAAGGATACAATCTTGTTCTGATAGACAAAGATAAAGAGAAATTGGATGACTTAGCTAAGGAGTTATCTAACGAATATCTCCAAGAAATTGAAATAAGAGTGGTAAACCTCTCAGATCAAGCAGAACTTAACAATCTTAAAGATTATGTATTAAAAATAGATAATCTAGAAATATTGATTAACAATGCTGGATTTGGTTTAAGTGGTCATTTTACTCAAAATGAATTAGTAAAGCAACAAGAAATGATCAATGTTCATATAACAGCTTGCTTCACACTCTGTCGTGTAGCAATTCCGAGAATGATCGAAAGAAACAAAGGATTCATTATCAATGTTTCCTCAATGAGTGCGTTGATTCCTATACTCGGAAATGTGATATACAATGCAACAAAGGGTTTTACAATCACCTTTTCAGAAGCTTTGCAAGCTGAATTAAGGCACACTAGTGTTAAAATCCAAGTTTTATGTCCTAGATATATAGATACAGGATTTTATAATACAGAGGAATTAAAAGGTTTTAAGCGAAAAACTATCCCAAAACGAATGTGGATGACAGCAGATAAGGTTGCTG
>JAUVXQ010000082.1 GCA_030603505.1 Candidatus Heimdallarchaeota archaeon
ATTAGCAAGGGATACAGCTTTATTAAGTAATATGTGTTTATGTCTTTGAATGCAGTGTCCAGATTGTGAAAAAGAGCTCTTTGTATCAAAAAAAGTTGATTCTATAAATCTCCATTGTTCTTTTTGTGGGTTAAATAAGCGATATTATACTCTAGATAGAGAAGAAGCTTATGAAAGATTGTTGAAACAAAGAAATACCAAATCTTCAAAACCAGAAATTAAGCAAAGAGACGCTGCCTTACCTATTATAAAAAGAAAAACAAAAGAAGAAAAAATAAAACTCATAAAAAACGCAGGAATTGAACCAGAAACCCTTCCAAATGTGGTAAAGCGGATAATTGATAATCCAGACAATGAGATTGTATTTTACAGTTTTCTCAAGCAACAATTTCCCCCAATAAGCAGTAAAAAAAAGATTTATCCAAAAGAGCTCAATAATTTGCTTCAGGAAAGTGGGATAAAATCTCTTTTTGAATTTCAAGTAGAAGCCTTTGAAATGATTCAAAAGGGAAAAGATATTGTAATTGTAGCTCCAACAGGAACTGGAAAAACTGAATCATTTCTTTTACCAGTAATTTCAAAAATCTGGGAGTCTAATCCTCACCCTCTTTTGCGAAGAGGAGTAAGTGCAATAATCATTTATCCCACTAAAGCACTGGCAAAGGATCAACATAAAAAAATAAGTAAGTATGGAAGTGCCTTAGGTGTAAATTCAGAGATTTTTGATGGTGACACGCCCAAAGACGTACGCAATAGAATCTTACAGTATCCTCCTGATATAATCATCACAAATCCTGATATGCTCCATTATCATATGCGAAGAATACAGTTCAGAGAGTTATTACATGGTGTTAAATTCGTTATTATTGATGAAATTCACATTGCTGTGGGGGCTTTCGGTTCAAATCTATATTTTATACTTAAAAGATTAAAGAGATTATCAAAATATAAAGTCAAGTTTATTGGAGCAAGTGCAACAATAGGAAATGGTCAAGAATTTGCATCACAGCTTTTTGGGAGGGATGTAAAAGCAATAACTGTAGAAACTGCTAGAAAAGCTGCAATTCATCTATTGATGGTAATGCCTTTTACAGTTAGTCAATATACAATTACTGCATCAATAGCGCAACAGCTATTGTACTCTAAATACAAAACTCTTTGTTTCCAGAATAATCATAAAAATGCAGAAATAGTTAATTTGATGTTAAAACGTGCAAGGCTCAAATCAGCTGTCCATCGAGCTGGTTTGACTAAAGAGTATAGAGACAGAGTAGAGAACAGCTTCAGAAAAGGGCAATTAGATATTCTTGTTTCCACCCCAACACTTGAGTTAGGAATTGATATTGGTGATGTTTCTGCTGTTATTTCTTCCATTGTTGACGTTACGAGTTTTACTCAAAGACTAGGAAGAGCAGGTAGAAAAGGACAAGAATCCATAGGAGCCCTTATTCTAAGGAACGATGATCCCATCAGCACTTATTATAGTTCTCATCCTTTCACCTACTTTGAAGATGTAAGGAAAGGTTATATTGAACCAAAGAATGAAATTGTTTCTTATTATCAAACTCTAGCAGCAATCCTTGATAAACCAATTAAAAAGGGAGAATTTTTCGAAATTGAATCTATAATTGATCAACTTGTGAAACAACAATTGATAAGATTAACCTCAAAGAATTTTTACAGACCTATTCGAAGAAAAGATATTGAACAACTTCTAAAAAACTACTCTATTAGAGGAATAGGAGATACTTTAATCATCAAAGATGTAAAGCAAAGAATTTTGGGGGAACGATCTATGCCAATGGCAGCGCGAGAACTCCATGCTGGTGCAATATATCTTCATGGTGGTAAATACTATAAGTCACGCTCCTTTAATTACAAACCTGAATTAGGTCTAGGGGATATAATTGTCGAAGAAATGCATCCACAAAACCAAAAAACTACATCTATGCGGTTTGCTTTACCTAAGATAATGCAAGTAATCGAAAAAGATACTGTTCTCGGAACTGAAGTAGTTTACTGTGATTTACAGATAACTGAATATGTAACTGGGTATAAAATAACTGATATATATTCTAATGAACTTCTAGGAATAACTGAAATAGACCCCCCAATTGTTTATACTTTTCCAACAAAAGGCTTTATGTTTACAGCTCCACATCCATCTCAAGTTATTTCTAGATTCCCTGAAATATCAGAAGAAATAATATTTAATGGAACTTTCCATGCTGTAGAACATGTCCTTATTGAATCAAGTTCTATGATAACGGGAGGTGGGAACGCAGAAATAGGTGGTATTTCAATGGGTGATTCTGGAGCTATTTTCGTTTACGATGGAGCTAAAGGCGGAAGTGGGTTGTCCAAACTTCTGTACGATCGATTAGAAGAAGGATTCAAAAGAAGTTTGATTATTCTAGAAAACTGCACATGTAAAACTACTGATGGATGCCCTAGGTGCACTTATAGCTATCAGTGTGGCAATAACAACCAACCATTAAACAAAATAGGAGCTATGGAATCACTCAAACTACTGAAAGAATCTGACTTAAAAATAATTGAAAATTATGAAGAATATCAAGCATATGTGTAAAACACCATACTTTGTAATACCTAGGTTAAGTCTTCCATCATAGCCTCATATCATCCGGCTTTTTTAAATTAGATTATGCTTTTAGGGTGATGGTATCTACAATTGGAGATAAGGAACTCTTAGAATTTGCTTTAAACTGTGTATTTCCAACAACTGAAGAAATAGATCCTTTAATATTGAAAGAAATTACTCATTTCCTTGAAACAAATGAACAACAAATTCGTCCTGAGGATGCAGAAATTGTAAGAGGCGAAGTAAGGAAAGCAATGATACATTTTAAGAATCGTCCCTATTTGTGGAACATGCGAAAGAAAGTTAGTGAGATAATAAATCGTGGAAATTTGAAGCAATTTTCTGTGTCGTCCTATTCATTTACAGATGAACTGAAGAAGGTGGGTTTAACGAAAGAAGAAATCGATGTATTGAAATCTTCAATAAAAAAAGCACAATATTCTTACCATCAAATTCAAACTATACCTTCACCAAAGTGACTACTCCATACCAAACAGCTAGATGACATCTATTCTTCTAGGGTGAATCACACACTCCCTACTTTCTATCTTCGTGAAAGAAGAATCGAGAGATTTTCTGAAATTATACATGAATAGTATTTTAAAATAAAAACAGAATATTCTAACGATGTTATTGAATGACTTTTTTTAGTTGTTCCCCCAAATTATATATATTTAAGATTGTAAACCTCAATATCAAGTGACAATAATGACAAAACTACGCAACATTGATATAAATCTAATTAGGCGCCTAAGAAACAATATTACAAGAGAGCAAGCTATTGAGATGCTAAAAATTTCTTTAATTGCAATTATGCTTTTTGCTTTTGCAATGGCAATGAAAAATCTGTTTTCAACATGGTATTTAGAGCAGAATGGCAACAGTTTTGATTGGACAATTACAAGTGGAACATCAGGAGAAGAATCTGTTGTATGGTACATCGAATCCTATAATGATGCCTCCCACTATTATGAACCTTATCTTCAAGCTTTTCGTTTTGAAAATTGGAACCCTTATGCTGGTGGTGAGGGGCCTCTAAATGGTTATGCTTATGGACCAATTTTCATTTATTCAATATATTTTATTTCAATCTTTGTTAGCCTTTTTAATCCAGGTATGGAAAAGGAATTACTAGTCGCAGAATCAGTAAAATGGTCTCATATTGTTTTTGATGCGCTAACTGTCGCATTATTATATGTTGTCATTACACAACTTAAATCTTTTCAAAAACGTAGAGATATCAACAAGCACGCTATTGGAATCCTTGTAGCTGTCGGTCTTACTTTCATGCCGATGAATTTAATTTATGTTGATAGTAGATTCCTTAATATTCCACAAATGACATTTTTTACTTTATTAGCACTGATATTGTTCTTAAAAGAAAAATACAGGATTTCTGCGTTATTCCTCACAATTGCATGGCTCTCAAAACAAATGGCACTATTCATAGTCCCGATCTGGTTCCTTATTGTATGGAAAAAGAAATCATTAAAAACTGCTTTAGTAGAGTTTATTGTTCCATTTTTAATCTCCACATTTATTTTTTCTCTACCTTGGCTGGTATTAACTCCGATGTCTTATGTCAGAAGGGTTTTAGGTCCTGGAAAAGCTCTTAGTACTGCAGATCTTTCGCCAATGTATAATGGAGTAACTGTTTCTCTAGCTCACAGTTTTAAAAAACTAGATATAATTTTCCTCTCGAATTTCTATTTAACGCTAAACAAATACCAGATTCCATTTTTCTTGTTTTATATAATAGCTGCTCTTATAGCATACTTTAATGGAAAAAAAATTGGGGAAAATGAAACATACTTCGGTGTTTTTACAACTTGGCTGATCTTACTTACACATGTGTTTATAGCCAGAGGTGTATACAAATATTATGGCGCATTTTTCAGTCCTTTCTTACTACTGGGTGCTGTAATGCTTTTAGATGATTATCTATTTGATTTGCTAAATAGGATAATTCACAGAGATGGAAAATCTGAAGATAATAAAGAAAATACAACAGAGAAGGTTGATGTTTCAGAAGAAAAAGTAGCTGCCACAAAAGAAATATCTTTCATTCAATCATTGGTCACGACTGAGAAATTTAAGGATTTAGCGTTAGGTTTCTCATTCACTCTATGTTGTGGAGCATTTTACTACTATACATGGATAATTATCATTAAATCAAGACATCTGCATCCCTTGTTCTTACTTATACTGTTTATACTAGTTTCACTTTTAATACCACAGTCAATGTACAAAAGTTTGTTTAAGAAGAAAAATTATGTAATGATTAAAGATGATACAATTTACATATATAAAGAAACCATAAAAATATTCAAACACATATTTAGTAAGAGAACCAAAGAAAAAACAATAAGTAAGAATTCATAAGTAAAGAGGTAAAGTGACAATTTGGTCAAACCAACTTAAAAGTTATATAGTTTTAATATTATATCAGTATACAGCGCTATTAAATAAATCAAGGAATGTTTCAAATGTTGCGCATACTAAAAAAGTGTCGTAGAGGAGTTTCTCCAATCATTGCAACAGTAATGCTTCTGGCTCTGACACTTGGAGCTGCAGGTATAATTGCAGGCGTTATATTTAATATAAATGTAATTGAACTTCCAGACTATTTAGAGAGCCCTTCTATGACCTCTCAAGTTAATTTTACATTTATTATTACTGGATTTGCAGATACAGATAATGATACACTAAATGATACAATTTCCTTTCACATTAATAACGATGCTTTTTCTCCAGATATTTACATTTATGATTTCGATATTATGTTACCAACTGGAGAATTAGTTGATGAGATTATTCCTTGGGTGATTGTCCCCCATGAAAATAATATCTGGTTTAATGAATATTTAGGGCGACAAGTGGAAGGTTACAGAGTAGAAAATGGCACAAGCGCTTATTTTGATGTCCAATGTGAAAACTTAGAAGGATCTATAGGTGAATTGGGTTTTGGAGAATCGTTTTATGTCATAATGAACTATCGTTACCTCTTACAAGCTGGAGGAAGATTTGCAATCGAGAATTCTTTTTACCAAAGTAGTTTAATAACAATTACTTGATTCTTTAACTCTTTCCAAAAATCTAAAAAGAAAATGTAACCAATTTATATTATGAGTTGATTTTGTCATACTGTCATATTAATTTTTTTCTGAGTTTATATAGGGAAAGCTAAAGAATCTTATGATGACTAAAGTCTTGCGGACAGAAATAATGGAGGTACGAAGAAACAAGGAGTTGGGCAAGCTTTGTCATCAGACTAAGAATCTCTACAATCGAGGAAATTTTCTGATAAAAGAACAGCTAAAGAAAAGTAGAAAATTCTTGTTCTACAACGACCTAGATAGAATCTTGAAGGGAGAGCAGTGTTACAAACTTTTACCTGCACACACCGCTCAACACACACTTAAACTCTTAATGAGGAACTGGAAAGCTTACTTTCACGCACTGAAAGAATGGAAGAAACAACCTAACAAATTTCTCAGTTGTCCTCGCTCTCCCTATTTCAAGAAACCTTCAGG
>JAUVXQ010000113.1 GCA_030603505.1 Candidatus Heimdallarchaeota archaeon
TGTTTTAACTCTTCATTGTTAATAAGTTCATTAACAAAATGGTGACTCATTTCTTCAACTGTTGTATTCTCGATTGGTAGCAATGCTACATCTGTTCGGGGAAATTCGTATTCTTTATTGAGGCGTGGAATATTAATGATAACTTGCCCTCCTTTTTCAAGTATCTCTAAATGTTTATTTTGTGTGGCTATCAAAACTCGATGGTCCAATAAATCTATTAAAGGAGCTAGAATCTTCTTAATGGATAAGAAATTTATAACCATGTTGTCTTGACCTTGCCGGCCATAAACGTTAATTTGTAATTTATAATTATGTCCGTGAAGTGGCTCAGAGAAGTTCTCTCCAATTACAAAATGAGCACTAGAAAAAATAAGATAATCCCTGGATAAAAATAATTCATAACTCATCAAATAAACACTTCTTGTACTTATAAAAATTCTTCTTTGAAAACACAGTTTTTCTTCAACAATACTGCGAAAGATTTGTTCTAGCGTTCTGATGATTTCAAGATGTATGATTCGAGCTCTTGAATCCCTAAGTCAATATCAACTAAGTTTACAAGGAAATCTGACAAGATTGAAGCAAATTCATTCCTCAATTCTTTACCAAGCTTGATTAATTCATCAAAATTAGTAATGTCATCTAATCCCCAAGATAAGACATCACACAATTTTCCAATTTCATCTTCACTTAGTTTTTTATTTTTCTTCTTAGAATCTGATTCTATTTGCATCAGTATTTTTTCAGCACTTAAAACTTCATCCTCTGCTATTGAAGCCAATGGATTAATACTAAGATCCAACAGTTCATGAATCGTCATCTGGGCTTTATCCCCAAAATCAACAGCTTGAAAAGAAAGGTCAGAAATCTGCCTAATTGATTCTTTTTGAGTTTTAAAAGAATCTTGATCTGCTAAAGTTGGGCTGTGGAAAGAAGCATATTCATCTTGTTTCTCAATGACCAAGGAGATGTTGTTTCTAATATTTTGCTCAGCTGATGTTTCAACTGAGGTGCGATAGTAAATTTCTTGCCATTTACTATTAAGATCCTCTTTTAACTTGAACAAAGTTTCAGCCTTTGAAATTGTGATTTCAATCTTTTGAATAATCTGTTCTCTTTCACTTAACCCCTTCATGTAAGCTCTTTCTACTTGATTCTTAAATTGTTCAGATGTCTTCCCTCCTGACCGGAGATTGTCGACTAAAGAACTCTGATAAAATGTTCTAGCTAAAAAAGAAATATAAGAAAGAAGAGATGCGCGCAAAGACGACATACAGTCTTCATCTGAACTGAGAAAACTATCAATAACAGACAAAAGACCGTTCATTAAGGTGTATACATAGCGAAGTGGACGATAATTTAACCTGTCAAGGAATTTCCCTAGAACAGTTTGTCGTTCCAGAACCACCTCCATGTCTTCTTGCATTCGTAGATATTTATTCTAATAACTTAAATAAAAGACTTACCTTTTAATTTTTTAGAGTAATCATATGGGTTATTCGATTAAACGAGTATAATAGTAAAAATAATGTGATAAAAACCAGAATCTACTTAATTGTTTAAATGTTTAATTTCATAAACCTCCACCAAATCTTGAGTTACAGTGTGTTAAATGGATATATTTATATGTGTCCATCCCCAAGGATGTTATAAGGATTGCCCATCCCTAAAGATGGTCACAAGATGGTGTGAGAAAAATGAACGCAAAAGAAAAAAGTGAAAAAATGACAACTGACAAGAACTACGAGAAAATAACCGTGAATTTACCTGTAGTTGATTTGGGAAAGATGGATTACTTAGTTTCCCAGGGTTTTTATAATTCAAGAGCAGAATTTCTTCGAATAGCTGCTAAGGAGCAGATAGGCAATAATGACCCTATTTTTAAGGCATTAACAGAAGAACATGAAAAAGATAGAAGCTATTTTGTAGGAATTGGAGCATTAACTATATCCAGAGAAGTATTAGAAAACACTCTTAAAGAAGGTCGTAAGATCAAAATTTTTGTCATGGGTATGGTGAAAATAGCTAATGATGTAGATATAGAGCTTATATCTAAAACTGTCAAATCCTTTAGAGCATATGGAATAAAAAGAGGCCCACCTGGAGTTATAGAATACATAAATAGCCTAAAATATCTTCCTTAGATATAAGAAGTACCTCTTTACTCCTCCCTTCTTTTTTTAAAATTATCCAGCATAAAATGGTTGTTCTTAACACCATTTGCTGTTCATCACTCATTTCATTTTCTTCAAATTCTATGAACGATATAAATATCTCCGTCATAGGACATGTGAAAGTTCTTTTATTTTCAAAGAGAATGTTAGAATGGATGGATGTTCACATAGCATACCAAAAAAACGTGGCTTAGGTTAAGCATAAGGAACTACAAACAGCTATTCCAGCATCGTAGCTTTTACATTTTATTAGCATTTTTTGTCACTATACTATGGTCTTCTTCGTGGCTATTAATCAAATTTGGGCTGGAGAAAGAAAATCTTCCCCCCTTAACATTTGCAGGCATTAGGTACGTACTTGCTGCAACAATTCTCGTATTAGTAACTCTATGTTCTTCTCAAAATAGATCAGTTATAAGGAATTTATCCTTAAATTGGTGGTGTAAATTAGCTGGATATGGAATAATATTCTTCACTCTAACTCAAGGAGCTCAATATTTCGGACTTATGTATCTGCCTGCAATTACAGTTAGTTTACTTCTAAGTTTTACTCCAATAATTACTATGATTCTTGGAATTCTTCTAATTAAGGAAAGACCCAACGCTTTGCAGCTAATTTTTATCTTATTGGCTCTCGCTGGCACACTAGTATATTTTATACCTTTGATAGATATCAATTATTCAACTACCGCTCTTATTGGTCTTTTAGTAGTTGGTTTTGGGGTTGTTACTAACTCATTGTCTGCTATATCTGGAAGGAAAATTAACAAATCTCAAACGGTTTCTCCACTTCTTGTGACTGCAATTAGTATGTTTATAGGATCTATAGTGCTGTTGATAACTGGATTAATAATAGAAGGCATTCCTACGATTTCTATTACAGCCATTGTCTACATCCTCTTGTTAAGCATAGTAAATACCGCCATCGCTTTCACTTTATGGAATAAAGCAATGCAAAAATTAAAAGCCCTTGAGATAACTATTATTAATAACACAATGTTAATTCAGATTACTTTTCTCGCTGTGATTTTCCTCGGTGAACGACCAAAACCACTTGAATGGGTTGGTTTAGTTATTCTGGGAATTTCTGCTTTATTAGTCCAAATATTACAAACAAAGCCAAAAAAAGAAGAAGTTAGGAGTATCAATAATTAAACTGATAATTTTCCATATAATGCTCAATGATTCTATTTTCTGCTCTTCTTAGTCTTTCTTGAAAGGCAACACGTTTTATACCTATTTTATTTGATAACTCTGCAAGAGTACTTCTCCGTGGAATGTCATAATAACCATTTTTATAAGCTATTTTTATTACTTCTAACTGCTTTTTTGTAAGAAAATTAGAAATATCCACTATTAATTCTGTCAGCTCTGATGATAGTGATTTGATATTAATTGATGAAAATCGTTTCTTTAATTTCACTAGTAAATGTCGTAAAGAATCTGGTGTAGGAGACAATATATCGTGGTATTGAACACCATTTTCAATAATGATTGGCAAAATAGTCATACTCCCACTTTCAAGAATCGTTTCATAGATTGAGGGATAATCAAGTTTGTGTTGAACACGTGTCCAATAGTCTGTTGAAGATTTTTGAGTTACTTTAATATCTACAATTTGTTCTGATTGTTCCATCTCTTTGACATATTGCTCTAGTGAATTTTCATTATTATCCAACGCTTGATATACAGCTATTCCTTCTGCTCCGTTTACTGCTAAAATTGAAACTCTAACTGGAATTCTTTTTGTTATCTCGCATGAGTAATAATCCTTTGAACTGATGGCTAGTCTACTACGAAACACAAAAATAGCTTTTTATAATCATTTAAGTTGTTTTTGTAATGAGAGAGTGAAAATGTTGCATATCAGAGAATATTACAAAGAAAAATACTTTCTATTTGAAATTCAAGTTGACTTAAGAATTGAACAAAGTTTTTTTATGAGTATGCTTTATACTATTATGTCAAATTAAAAGTGTTAATTGATTTCGTTCATTATTATCATAAGGAGAAAAACAAAATGAGTGAATATCCCAGTGTAACCATCGCAAAAGTAACAAAATTAGATACTGATAAAGAATTTGGATTACCTAAAGAATTTATAGACGCTATAAAACCAACCAAATCAGATCAAGCAGTGATTATTCTTGCCCCAAATACCAGAACAATAAGAATTATACCAACTGAAGGTCAAGAAGTAGTCAAATTCAATATAAATATTGAAAAACTTTCACCTGATTTTCTACGTAGAATGGGAACAATTTTCTCAGACTTCGGAGTAAATACTCTCTATAGTACGGGTTTATGTTTTACTCAAAACATCTGTGTTTATGAAGGTTATATCGATACAAAGGAATTACAGGATGTCTCTATTGATACTATTAAAAATGAAATAGAGAGTATCGATGGTGTAGCCTCAGTAAATACTGAAGATATAAATCTCTAATTTTCACTTATCTTCTTTCTAAATCTTACTTATCTTGTTTTTTCAGTTTGTACTCTTTTAATTGTTTAATGAACTCAGGCACAATATCAAACATGTTTCCTACAATCCCAAAGTCTGACACTTTAAAAATTGCTGCTTCAGGGTCGTTATTTATTGATATTATTGTATCAGAACCACTCATTCCTACAAGATGTTGAATAGCACCTGAAATTCCAAGAGCTAGATACAGAGTTGGTGCTACCGTCTTTC
>JAUVXQ010000092.1 GCA_030603505.1 Candidatus Heimdallarchaeota archaeon
GATAGAAACCTCTGTTTTGCCTAATTTTCTACGTACTTTCTGTTTTAAAGATGATTTGGTCATGCTGGTCATTGGGTCTCGCTATTGTGCAAATACTATAAATGTTTAAGAATGTTATGTCACCAAACTCATTAGTGTACAGACTCGTTCATTCAATTTGTAATGGGTTTTATTTCCCATATTTGTAGAGGAGAAAAAAAGCATGCTATCTAAACAAAAGATTCTCAATGTTGTTGTTTCTGGTATCAATAATGAAGACAAATGGTTACTGATTAAGCGCAAAAAAGGGGATTACCAAGATAAATGGGCACTTGTTGGGGGGAAAATGGAATTTGGTGAAACAATTAAACAAGCTATACTGCGAGAAATTAGAGAAGAGACAGGATTAAACGTCGTTTGGGGAGGAGTAAAAGCTATAATTAATGAAAGATTACTAGAGAAAGAAACAGAACACCAAATGAAACATTTTCTAATAATATTATGCTACACTGTTGCTGAAACTGAAAACGTAAAAGCGACAGATGAGGGGATATTACAGTGGTTTAGTTTAGATGAGATTATAAAAATGGAAGATCAAATAATTCCTTCTGATTTTTATATGATAACAGAGTTGCTAATAACGAAAAACATGGAAGGAATTATTGAAATTGATTTGGAACAAGAAGAAGAAAATCTAGAATTAACTAAACTAAGTATATATGAATAAAGGTATGATGAAAATTGGACGTAAGGAAAGAAGTTTTAGACGCAGAAAAGCGTATAAGAGACTATATAAGAGAAACTCCAATCGAATATTCCCCTTTTCTAAGTAAAAAGGGGGAAGGAAAAGTTTTTCTTAAACTGGAAAATTTTCAGATAACAAGCTCATTTAAATTGCGTGGAGCGTTAAACAAACTTCTATTTTTTAAGGAACAAGACATTAAAGAAGGTTTTATCACTGCTTCAACAGGTAACCACGGAACTGCATTTGCTTATTCATTAGAAAAACTTGGATTGTTTGGGTCTATCTATTTACCTAAGACTACTTCACCTGCTAAACTAGAAGCTCTACGGGATTATAATGTGGAACTAAAATATTATGGAACCGATTGTATTGATACTGAAGATTATGCTAAAAAAGTAGCAGTAAAAGAAAATAAGCATTATATTTCTCCCTACAACGACCCACAAATCATTGGTGGTCAGGGAACAATAGGAGTAGAACTCGAGAGACAATTTGATGTCTTAGATTCTGTTTTTGTTCCTATAGGTGGAGGAGGGTTGATCTCTGGTGTTGGAGGATATCTTAAATCTATTAATCCTGATATTGAAATCGTTGGATGTCAACCAATAAACTCTCCTGCTATGTATGAATCTTTGAGAAAAGGGCGAGTCATTGATATAGAATCAAAATCTACTCTCTCTGATGGCACTGCAGGGGGTATAGAAAAAGATTCAGTAACTTTTGATATATGCAAGCAGAGTGTTGATAATTTTGAACTTGTTTCAGAAGAAGAGATTAAAAGAGCTATACGTCTGGTTTTTGAAAAACACTTTATGATTGTTGAAGGAGCTGCAGCACTTTCTGTTGCCTCATTCATCAAAAGAGAAGAACAGTATTCAGAACAAAATGTAGTTTTAATAGTTAGTGGAGCTAAAATAAGCTTGGATGTAATGAAAAAAGTTTTTTGTAAATAGACTTAGATATTTTCAAATAGTTTGTGAATTAAGTTCATGGACTACACCACCTAAAGGGAGATAATTTCTACTATGTTCAGTAAAACATATTTAATGTAAAGATAACGATAGACAAATGAAAGCTATAGAAAATATGCTAGAATTAATTGGTAACACACCTTTGTTGAGATTACAAAAAATATTTCCTGATTCCAAAATTTTTGGAAAGTGTGAATTTATGAATCCGTTAAGTTTGAAGGATCGACCAATTTTACAGATCTTTAAAGATGCAGAAGACGCAAGTAAGTTGAAACCTGGTGATACAGTAATTGAATGTACAAGTGGTAACACAGGAATGGCTGTTGCTTTCATTTCAATCATTAAAGGTTATCATGCAGTTTTAGTGATGTCTGAAATCCAAAGTATTGAAAGACGTCAGATTCTGAGAGCGTTAGGAGCTGAGCTGATTCTTACTCCTGCTGAACTTGGAACAGAAGGAGCAAGACGAAAACTAAAAGAGATACTCAAAGAACATCCCGATTATTTCTATGTTGGACAACATATTAATTCCTCCAACTTAAAGGCTCATTATTTGACTACAGGACCAGAAATATGGGTAGATACTGAAGGCAAAATAGATATTTTAATTGCTGGATTAGGTACTGGTGGAACAATATGTGGTGCAGGGAAGTATTTAAAAGAAAAAAACCCCAATATTCGTCTTCTAGCTGTTGAACCTTTTGAATCACCTTATATTTCGAAGGGAATCTTTCGTCCTCACAAGATTATGGGTACCGCACCTGGCTTTTTTCCAAAAATACTAGATGTAGAAATAATTGATGAAATTGTTTTAATAAAACAAGAAGATGCCTTTCAGATGTGTAGAGATATTGCAAAAAGAGAAGGATTATTAGTAGGTATTAGTTCTGGAGCTGTTTGCAAAGCTGCAGAAAAGATTCTTCAACACGCAGAGAATAAGGACAAAATTATCGTTGTTGTGTTAGCTGATACTGGACAGCGTTATTTAAGCGTTGAAGGATTGTTTGATTAATCCTCTTTATTATAATTGGTTCATTTCATATCTTTGATATTCAGACTAATTTCTTCTTCGAAACCTTTCTGATTAAGTTTGATTTTGAAACCTGATATAAACTAATAAGTCATTCACACTTATTGATATTTCATTTTCAACAATTTTCTGGAATATTCAATTGTATTAACTTTGTATTACACGTTTTTAATAGATACAAGTATTATTGTTGGATGTGGAGTTCCTTAACTATTTTGATGTTCGAAGCGAAGAAATTGAAAACAAAGATGTCAGAAACTACTTAAAAAAACTCTATCAAGAAATTAGCGCACCAAAAGGAAAGGTTTCCTCTTGGCAGATACTTTCTCATCCAGACGAAGGCATGAAGCGGATTTCAGCAATATACGATGTAGAAGGAATAAAAAATCTGAAATAAAATTGTATTTTTAGCTTTAGCATTATGTCTAACAACATTTTTTTGTAAATCATTAAAACAACTTTAAATTGAGGATAAATTTTCACTTCTTTTTAAGGTGAAATCATTCTGTTGAATAAGTAGACTTTTCAATCAGAAAGAGAGGTGAAAATGAGATGCCACTTAAAGTAGAAACATCAATGAAACCCAAAGGAGACCAACCTAAAGCAATAAGTCAGTTAGTGGAGGGTGTAAAGAAAGGTGCGAAACTTCAAACACTGATGGGAGTGACAGGATCAGGAAAAACAGCTACAATGTCATGGGTTATTGAACGCCTTGATCTTCCTACTCTTGTTATTGCTCCAAATAAGACTCTTGTGGCTCAGCTTTATGGTGAATTTAAAACATTCTTCCCTTCTGCTCGCGTGGAATATTTCGTTTCATTTTATGATTATTATCAACCTGAAGCATATCTTCCCTCTAAGGATCTCTATATTGAGAAAGATGCCGATATCAATAAAGAAATTGAACGCTTACGCCACTCAACACTTGAGGCTTTAGCCACCAGAGAAGATGTAATAGTTTGTGCTACCGTTTCTTGTATTTATGGCACAGGTAATCCTGAACTTTATCGGCTTAAAAAAATCTCTTTGGCTGTTGGGGCTCCTTTTGATCGTAAGAATTTAATGATGCAACTTGTTTTGAATCAATATCAACGGAATGATATTAATCTGGTTAGAAAGAGTTTTCGCGTGCGTGGGGATTCGATTGATATCTTTCCAATGTATGGTGATCATGTATACCGAATAGAGTTCTTTGGAGATGAAGTTGAACGCCTAACATCTCGTGATCCCATAACTAATGAGAAAGTTAGGGATTTAAGGTATCTAGACCTATACCCAGGCACGCACTTTTTAACAAGTGAAGTATGGTTTGATGATGCTTTAGAAGCTATAAAAATTGAACTGGATATGCGCTTAGCTGAACTAGAAAAAGAAGGAAAAATTGTCGAAGCCCATAGATTAAGACAACGAACACTTCATGACTTAGAACTATTAAAGGAAACACACGGGTGTCCAGGAATCGAGAATTACTCCCGACATTTTGATATGCGGAAGAAAGGTGAAAACCCCTTTACTCTCTTAAATCACTTTCCTGAAGACTTTCTTCTAGTTATTGATGAATCGCATCTTACAATTCCCCAAATAAGAGGAATGTTTAAGGGAGATTATGCTAGAAAGAAGAATCTCATAGAGCATGGTTTTAGACTCCCTTCAGCTTTTGATAATCGTCCTCTTAAATTTGAAGAATTTGAGAAATATATCAATAAGACTGTTTTTACCAGTGCAACACCTGGTCCATATGAGGAGAAAAACTCATCCCAAATTGTTGAACAAATCATACGTCCAACAGGATTAATTGATCCTAGTATTGAAGTTAGAGCGACTGAAGGGCAGATTGTAGATCTTATTTCAGAGATAAATCAAAGAATATCCAATAAGGAGCGTGTTTTAGTTACAACTTTATCAAAGAGTATGGCTGAAGAATTATCAGGATACCTTATAGATATGGGAATAAAATCTGTTTATTTACACCATGAAGTTAACACATTAGAGCGAATAAACATACTTAAAGATTTGAGAACGGGTAAATATGATGTTGTAGTAGGAATAAATCTTCTTAGAGAGGGATTAGATTTACCTGAAGTAAGTTTGGTTGCTATCCTTGATGCAGATAAAGAGGGTTTCTTGCGCTCTAAAACATCACTCATTCAATTGATGGGACGAGCTAGTCGTAATATTCATGGTTGTGTGTTACTTTATGCTGACAGAGTGACTGATTCAATGAAATATGCTATTGTTGAAAATAATAGAAGAAGACAGATACAACTTGATTTTAACCGAAAATACGATATTAAACCAAAAACTGTCACAAGCGAGATTAAGTCAATAGTTGACGCCTTAATGCAAGTTCCACAGGATGATGAAACGATAAAACTTCCTAAGGAAATGTCAGACTCTGATATACCATTTGTTATAGACGATTTAAAACACAAAATGGCGGAAGCAGCTGCTGAACTGAACTTTGAACAGGCTGCTATTTATCGCGATAAAATACTAGAACTTGAAAAGATGGGGTCTAATTTATGAGCCTTTTCTCCGATTTAGAATCTTTACCTGATGTTCCTGGGATTTATCTAATGAAGGATGAAAATGAAACAATTATCTACGTTGGCAAGGCTAAAAATTTGAAACAAAGGGTGAAACAGCATTTTGCAATTACTGAAGATTCAAAAGAACTTCAACTTCAAACATTAACAAAAAGAGTCGATTGGTTTGTAACAAGAACAGAAGCGGAGGCTATATTATTAGAAAAAAGGATGATACAGCAATTGTCACCTAAATTGA